>JAOZJV010000630.1:0-460 GCA_029935695.1 Candidatus Krumholzibacteriia bacterium
CGCTCCCAAAGCCTGCATCGCGTCCAGATGCAGATTCACCGGACGCGGCCCCCAGGCGCAGCCACCGGGCAAAGAAACCCTGGCCTGGCCGTGGTAAGCCAGCAAAGGCCCCAGCACGTAAATACTGGCCCGCATCTTCCGCACCAGGTCGTAGGAGGCGTTGCAGCCCTCCTGATCGGTGGTGTCGATGGTCAATTTGTTCTTCACCATAACGCAGCGGGCGCCCAGCTCTTCCAGAATGGTCATGAAGAAGCGCACGTCCACCAGATCGGGAACATTCTCAATAACGGTTTCGCCCCGGGCCAGCAGAGCCGCCGCCATCAAAGGCAGCACGGCATTCTTGGCCCCGCCAATGGCGATCTCCCCTTCCAGAGGGGTTGGTCCCGTCACCACAAATCTATCCACGCTCAGCCTCCTTGCGGCGCATACACAGCCGAGACCACCCGGTCCCGTCCGCTGG
>JAOZJV010000630.1:470-2510 GCA_029935695.1 Candidatus Krumholzibacteriia bacterium
GTAATCTTTAATCACTTGAATATCCGTACCACCGGATGCCTCGAAGATTGTGCTTACATCCTCGGCCTGGTCATCGCCAATTTCGACAATGATGTGGCCTCCTGGGCGCAGCCAGCGGCCCATCTCTGCGGCCAAAGCCCGGTAGAAAACCAAACCGTCCGGCCCGCCGTCCAAAGCTTCTCTGGGATCGTGCTCGGCCACTTCCACCGACAAGCCATCGATTTCATCCCGACGCACATAAGGGGGATTGCTCACCAGAATATCAACTTTCCCGTGCAGATGTTCTGGAAAAGGTGCGAATCGGCTGCCCGTATGAAAGTTCACCCTTGATTCAACCTCCAGCAGGCTCGCGTTGCGCCCCGCCAGTTCAATGGCCGCCGGGTTAATATCCGAGGCGTGCACCACCAGCTGGGGCAGCTCGCAAGCCAGACTGATACCGATGATACCCGTGCCACAACCCACTTCCAAAGCCACCGGGGCCAGAAGACGATGATCGTCGGGAGTCAGCAGCTTGGCCGCCGCCTCCACCAGATGTTCAGTTTCGGGTCTGGGAATGAAAACGCCGGGCATCACCTTGAAGGGCCGGCTGTAGAATTCGGTCATGCCGATGATCGTCTGCAGAGGTTCACCCGCTGCGCGGCGGCGCACCAGATCGCGGTACTTGTCCAGCTCGGCCCCGAAGACGGGACGGTCAGCCTGCAAGAAGAGATCCATGCGGGACAGTCCCAGCACGTCGCCCAACAGGCGCTCGGCGTTCAGGCGGGCCGATTCCACGGCCTTGTCCTGAAAATAGTCGGCGGTGACCTGGATCAGGTCGCGCACCGTTTTGTTGCCCTTGGGGTTGGTCATCCTTTGCGGGTGATGGCCAGGGCTTCTTCCCGACGGTGGGCCAGAATGGCATTCACCACATCATCCAATTCCCCATCCATAACGGCCATCAGACTGTAAATGGTCAGACCGATTCGGTGATCAGTCAGACGACCCTGGGGGAAGTTATAAGTACGGATTTTCGCACTGCGATCGCCGGTGCCCACCTGGCTTTTACGCTCGGCGGAAATTTTGGATTCATGCTCCATGATGGCCTTTTCCAACAAACGGGAGCGCAACACACCCAAGGCCTTGGCCTTGTTTTTGTGCTGACTTTTTTCATCCTGGCACTGCACAACCACACCGGTGGGAACATGCGTGATGCGCACGGCACTGTCGGTGGTGTTCACCGACTGGCCTCCCGGACCCTGGGCCCGGTACACGTCAATGCGAATTTCATCCGGACGGATCTCAACATCAACCTCTTCAGCTTCAGGCAGTGCAGCCACAGTCACGGCTGAAGTATGCACCCGACCCTGACTCTCAGTGGCCGGCACCCGCTGAACCCGGTGCACGCCGCTTTCCCAACGCATAATCCCGAAAGCCCCTTCACCACGCACGGCATAAGACACTTCTTTGACACCGCCACTGGTTCCTTCGGTTATGTCGATCAATTCGGTTTTCCAGCCACGTTTTTCCGCATAACGCAAATACATGCGGGATACTTCTTCAGCAAAAAGAGCTGCTTCATCGCCACCGGTTCCAGCACGAATTTCCAGGATCACATCACGATCATCGTTGGGATCGTGAGGCAGGAGGGCCGTTTCCAGCTCTGCTTCGGCAGCCACAGCCGCTGGCTCCAGTTCGGACAATTCCTCGCGAATCATCTCCAGCATTTCAGGATCTGATTCTGCCTTCAGCAGTTCCCTGTTGTCGGCAATCTGCTCCACAAGGCTCAACCACTTCTCGCCAATAGCCAGGTGCTTGCCCACCCGAGAGTGCTCACGAGTCAGTTTGCGATAGGCGTTCTGATCATCCAGGGCCCCGGGCTGGGACAGTTCCTCGCTCAGCTCATCATAGCGTTTGCGCAATATCAGAACATTGTCCTTCACGAAGCATCTCCCTCGTTGGTCTCGGTTTCCGTCTTGGTTTCATCCTCGGGCATATCGTAATAGATGCGCTCTTTAAAGTCATCTGCTTCGGGAGTAAGAACGGCCCGCAGGGCAGCCATGA
>JAOZJV010000631.1 GCA_029935695.1 Candidatus Krumholzibacteriia bacterium
ACCATGCTGTCGAAGCCAGCATTGCTATCGTAATGATTGGCCCAGAGCACATCTCCGGGATCAGCCGTCGCTGCTGTTGCCACGAGCATCAGGCTGAGGATAATTAGCAATTTTTTCATTTTTGAGGCCTCCGGTGTTTTGGTTTCCCAAGTTGAAAATGGGGGGAAATAATTATTTCATCCCAAGTGCTGGAATTATCATCGAAATGCCCCCTGCTGGCCACTCCGGACGTAACATTCTATCAACCACAGGTAACAAAAGGGGTAAAAAATAAAAAAAAGCTATCAAATGCGGCTTGTAGGGGGGTTATGAGGGTCGCAGGCAGAGAGTTATCTATTCTTTCTATCGCGGTATTCTGAAGGTGTCATTTTATACAATTCCTTAAAATTCGCAGAAAAATGACCCAGAGTATTAAATCCGGCTGCATAGGCGGCTTCAGTGACATTGGACGATCCGGAATCCAACAGTTTGGCCGCCCGGTTCAGACGGCTGTTTTTGAGCAGGCTGCTGCAAGTCTGTCCTGTCAAAGCCTTCATTTTTCGGTGGAGGTTCATGCGGCTCATACCCATTTCCCGAGCCAGGGCTACCACATTGAAATCTGAATCGGTCATGTTTTCCGTGATAATGGTTTGCAGCTCTTTCAGAAAACGTTCATCATCATTCTCTTCCGGCATGGCTGCTGGGTCAAGAATGACGACCTGGGAAGCGAAGACTTCACGTAGCTTGGACCGCATATCGATCAGATTTGTGATTCTGATTTTCAATTCTTCGGGATCAAAGGGTTTTGCCAGATAAGCATCGGCCCCAGCGGTATACCCTTCCATTCTGCTTTCCTGTTCGGTCCTGGCAGTTAACAAAATAATGGGAATGTGGTTTGTTCGTCGGTCTTTTTTTAAACGATCACACAATTCAAAACCACCGAGGCCAGGCATCATGACGTCGCTGATGACCAGATCCGGAGTTTCGGCAAAGGCCATGGCCAGACCGGCGTCCCCATCTTCGGCCTGAAGCAGCCGATATTGCCCCTCAAGCTGGTCATGCAGGAACATCCGCAAATCAGAATGATCTTCCACAATCAGCAGCAAGGGAAGGTCGGAAGCCAACATTTCCTGCTCATTTTCGATTAAAGTATCAGCATCATCAGCCAGCTCTTGTTTTTCTAAAGAGCCAGACACCCTTTCCATGTCCACAGGGGCCACATCGTACTGCATATCCAACCCTGTAACTGCATTTTCAGGTTCATCCAACAGAACGGGAAGTTCCACCGTGAAAGTGGTCTCCTTTGCCTTGATTGATTCCACCTCGATGGTCCCGTCCAGCAAGTCCACCAGGTCATGGACCAGGGCCAAACCAATTCCACTGCCTACTTCCCCCGAATCCTTTTGAGTGACCACCTGATAGAATCGGCTGAAAATTTGTTTTTGATCATCTTCCGAAATGAAAGACCCGGAGTTGGATACGGAAATTTTCAAAAAGTTTTGTTTCAAATGTTTAATCTCCGAAGATTGCACTGCCTCCTCTGGGACCTTTATTGTCCGTTGGCCGTGGTACTGGATTTCAAGCTTCACCGTTCCGTGCGGTGGCGTGAATTTGAAGGCATTCATCAGAAGATTCCCAACAACTTTTTCCATCAGATCAGGATCAAACCACCCATCACAAGGGGTTTCCGGGAAACTGTTTTCGAAACTGATTCTCTGCTCCTCTGAATAAGGAACAAAAGATGCAGCCAAAGCCCTGAGGAACCGTGAACAATCTCCATACATCCGCTTGATGGGCATTCTTCTGGATTCGAGACGGGAAAGATCCAACAGCTGATCGATCAGCTCATGCAATCGGTTGGCATTTCTGGTCATCAGTTCAATCGACTGTTCCGAGAATCCCTCCGGATTGGTTTTGATGGTTTTCAATGGGCCTTTGATCAAAGTCAGGGGAGTGCGGAATTCATGGGAAATATTGGTAAAAAACCGAGACCGCATGGTATTGAGTTCCTGGAGTTGACGGGCTTCCATATCCTTGAGTTCCAGAGCACTGCGAAACCTTTCCCGCCCCACCACTTGCCGGTATATGCTCCATGCGGCCAAAAGGCCCAAAGTCAGGTATATGAGATATGCCCACTGAGTCTTCCACCAGGGTGGCGAAATAACAATGACCACCACCCGTTCCAAAGTGCGCCACACACCTTCCCTGTTTGTGGACAGAACCCTGAGAGTGTATTTGCCTGGAGAAAGATTAGTGTACACCGCTTTGCGGTCCCGACCGGCAGATCTCCAGTCCTGGTCGTAATTTTCCAGTCGGTAGCGATAACGAATGGCTTCAGGACGGGAAAAATCCAAAGTGGCAAAAGAGAATTCCAAATCATTTTGGTCATGGGTCAGTTGAAGTTCCTGAAGTGATGTTGCATTGGCCAGTTGGTTTTGTTTTTCAAATTGAAATTGGTTGGACCCGGAAACTTCAACGCCGGTCAGCACCAGGGGCGAAAAGATGGTGCGGCTGCCAAACG
>JAOZJV010000102.1 GCA_029935695.1 Candidatus Krumholzibacteriia bacterium
CATCAAGGTGGACCGGGAAGAGCGTCCTGACCTCGATGCTGTCTATATGGAGGCCGTTCAGATGATGACCGGCCGCGGCGGCTGGCCCATGTCGGTTTTCCTGACCCCGGACCTGAAACCCTTTCACGGCGGCACCTATTTCCCCCACGATCAGTTCATGAGTCTGGTTGAGCAGATCAATCAGATCTATCTGACCCGGCGGAGCGAACTGAACGAGCAGGGCAACACCGTGGCCCAGCGCATTGCCGCCTCTTCCAATATTCAGACACATCATGAAGAACCTCTGAACGCTGCGATTCTGAAAAAAGTTGTCGCCCGTGCCCACGAGGCCTTCGATCGGGAAAATGGCGGCTTTCAACAGAGCCAGAAATTTCCCACTCCTGCCCGGTGGCGCTTTCTGCTGCACGAATTTCGCCACGCTGGAGATGATAAACTGGAAAATATGATCATCACCACCCTTGAAGCCATGCAGGGCGGCGGCATTTATGACCATGTGGGCGGTGGCTTCCATCGTTACACAGTGGACCCCACCTGGACAGTGCCCCACTTCGAAAAAATGCTTTACGACAACGGTCAACTGGCCAGCCTGTATCTCGAAGCTGGTGCCGTTTTTGGCCGCGACGATTTTCTTGCCACCGGCACCGACGTTCTGGACTTCCTCATGCGGGAAATGCGTTCCGCCGGTGGTGGCTTCTACGCCAGTTACGATGCCGACAGCGGTGGTGAAGAGGGCACATATTACATTTGGGATCAGAAAGATATCACCGAAGCTGTTGGTGAGGGCGATGGACCGGCTCTGGCTGATGTCCTGGGCGTGGACTCCCCTGGCAATTTTGAGCACACAGGTAAAAGCGTGCTGACCCGTCGTCCCGGCAAGGAAGATGAAGATGGCTTGCTCGCCAAACACCGTGAAACCCTGCGGTCCATTCGCGACCAGCGCACTGCTCCTGGTCTGGACTTGAAAATCATTACTTCCTGGAACGGGCTGACCATTGCCGCCCTGGCCCAGGCTTACGCCGCAACAGGACAGCATGAATATCTCGATGCAGCAGAAAAAGCGGCAGATTTTATCCTCAGCACACACCGCACCCAAGAAGGCCTGTTGCTGAGATCTTCATCGGAAGGCCGCGTCAGTGGTGAAGCCATTCTGGATGATTACGCATTCCTGACCGACGCACTTCTGGAGCTGTACCAAGTGACGGGCAAGACCTCCCACTTGCAGGCTGCCAAAGAACTGGCGGATCACACCCGAACTGATTTCGCCAAAGCCGGCGGAGGATTCTACCTGACCTCAGTTGGCACCAACACCCCCCTGGGTCGTCGGGTTGAACATTTCGACAGTGTGACTCCATCGGGCAATGCGGTGATGCTGCAGAACCTCATCCGTCTGACGGCCATCACCGGTGAAACCGTCTATCTGGAAGAAGCAAAAGCCCAACTGAACGGACAAATGGGCCTCATGGACCGCGCTGGTTTTGAAATGGTGTGGTCCTGTGATGCGGCAAGAAAAGTTATCAGTCAATATTACAGTGTGGTGATCGCCGGCAAGCCAAAAGTAATGTTTGAATCGCTGATGTCCCAGCTGCCTGCCAACGCTGTTTGCTGCCTGGTTCCCGGTGAAGGGCCCGACAAAGAGCTGCTGAAACTTGCACCGGCTTTAGACAGCAAGATCGCCATTGGCGGAAAAGCCACCGCTTATGTTTGCGAGTATGGAACCTGCAAGACTCCCACCCAGGATGTCACGGTTATGCTGGAGCAGGTGTTCGGGAGCTTAAAATAGCACTTCCTCTGAATGGAGGAAGCGGATGGTATAGTTACCGTCAAATCCACATAGTAATTGCTTGAACCATAAAATTTTCATACTTTCAGTCCTCTCGCCTCGCTCTGGCAATTTAGGACAATATGGTGCCGGCAGTTCGCAGCTTCGGTAAGTCTTCTGTATTTTTTGTTATCACCATGATAATTGGCGTGGGCGTATGCCCTGCCCGCACTGACCTCTCCCATGAATCAGAACGAATGATTTCTCCTGATGGAATCCACATTTTGGATGGCTCCTTTGTATTGGATGTCGGGCAACTTCACGTCAACATCACAAATCACGGCCTGATCGGCTCTCTCTTTGGTTCAGATTTTCCTTTTAACTCATCGCCCTCTGCCCAATGGCCCAGTGGGTCAGGCAATGAATACCTCTGGGGCGGGGGCTTGTGGATCGGGGCCCCGGTTGATGGACAACTTGCCGTCACCACCGGGCTGTACGAACGGGAAATGCGACCCGGGCCCAACCTCACTGACACCATGTACGAAGCCAGGGAAAGCAAGATAGAACGTCCTCATTCCTCAGGGTTGGCCACCGGTAAAAGATTACCCTTCGCCAATGCCGATGATGATCATGATGCAACTTACGACGAGGACTGGCTCAACGGCATAGATGACGATGGCGACGGTCTGGTGGATGAAGATTTTGGTCAGATCGGTGATCAGATGTTCACTTGCACCATGCACGACAACATACCTCTGGTTCAGGAACTTTACCCCTCCCATCTGCCCATTGGTTTGCAGGTTGTCCAGCGCACTGCTGCCTGGTCCGATGATGAGCACCAGGACATCATCGCCCTGGATTTTTCCATAACCAACACCGGTCTCGATGTCAGAGACGATGTGTATCTGGGCTTCTTTGCCGACTTTGAAATTCAGCGAAGACAGGATTCCAGTCAGCCCGACGACATGGCAGGTTTTTTTGACGGAGCGGTGCGTGGAGACAATGGTGCATTTTACCGCATTAAAATGGCTTACGCTTTTGATGGCGCCGAAGAGGACCCTTTGCCTGGCTGCATCGGGCTGGTCACCGTTCGCCATACGACCGAATTTCTGGGCGACAGAGGCCCCCGTATCCTGAATGTAAATTCCTTTCAGATTTTTTCTTCACATGGCCAGGTGAGCCAGGGCGGAGAACCTTTAAATGACGAAGATCGATACTACCTCATGTCTCGCAATCAACATGACCCAAACTCCAGACCTGATAAAAAAGGTGACATGAAAGTCCTGATTTCAAGTGGCCCCTTCAGTAATTTCAAACCCAATGATACTTTGGATTACAAACTGGCCATGGTTATTGGGGACGGGCTGTCCGGAGCCCTGGCCACAGCCAGCAGGGCAGTCCAGTTGGCTCGTGGAAATATGTTTGATTTCGACCAGAACTATGATACGGGACAAAGAGGCAGGGAGACTAAGGTCTGTCTCAAGGATTACCCCTCGGCCGGGCACGGCGAAAGCCAGCTTTATCATTATCGTTTTGAGTTCATGGACGAATTCTGCACCGGTTCTGAGCCTAGAATGGGATATTATCTCATCTCGGATGAATTCATGGAACTGGACGAGAATATGGATCTGTGCATTTGGGTCAATGCCGATAATTGTGACGAATGTTTCCGGCGATACGGACAAGAATGCACCCAGGCAAACAATTATTACTGGGATCCTCCTTATGGCATCCAAACAGCAGGATATTACCATACAATCACTGGTATTTTTGGCAGGGAGAAGCAGCTGTGCTGGATTGTTCCCCGCCAGTATCCCCCTGCTTCTCCCAATGCCCGTGTCGTACCCGGCGATCATCAGGTGGAAATTTTCTGGGATGATATCAGTCAGTACGATCAGGATCTTGAAACCGGTGAACGGGATTTTGAATCCTACCGTGTGTGGGAAGCGACCCACTGGATCCGCCCTCCGGGAGTGGGACCCGATCAAACACCTCCTCACCGGCAATGGGACATGATTTTTGAAATCGATCTGATTAATATCGTACCTGGCGGCATGGCCTTTTCACCACGGGATCTTCCCCTTGGCCAGAATACAGGCCTGGAAGATTTCATCTATGTTCCTGCCTGTTTGAACGATCCCCGGTTTGATGGTCTTGCCGAAGTTATGAATGAATTTGTTGCAACTGATGTTAATGGTTTCCACAAGGTAAGACCTCCCTTGCGAGGACATAATGGAACCATTATTCCAGGCCGTGAAAGTATGATTCCCTGGGAATCATATCCTGATGTTCTTGATACATTTTTTGCGGTTACCGCCCGAATAACCGAACCCGGATCTGGTGGAGTGGATAAACTTTCAACCGTCTATTACCACTATCTTCAAACCGACCTTCCCAACGGATTCCCCATGCACGTCAGTGTCACCGCGACAGATCATACGACCGGGTTGACCGAAGATGATGTTGTTGTTCCCACGGGCATTGGGGTAGGTGGAGAACCGGCTAATTTTGCCATGGCCACCATGGCTGGTCCCTTGGGCCAAACTCCCGAAGAACGGGTGGCCATGGGCAATAATATTTATGTTTTCCCCAACCCTGCCACTCGGGAAGCACTGGCTGAATTCAACATGCAATCAGCCTCCCACGATGACCCCACCGGCGTGCGCATAATGTTTAATAATTTGCCCGAAGCCAACAACACCATCCGTATTTTTACTGTAGCCGGCGATTTGATTCAAACCATTGAGCACGATGGATACAGCCAGGGTGGATTGGTTTCCTGGAATCTGATGTCCCGAAACGGGCAGGAAGTTGTCAGTGGTATTTACCTGTATTCGGTGCACAGCGACCGGAGTGGGTTTGATGATTTCAGGGGTCGGTTTGTTGTTATAAGATGAGTTTATTTTTCCCTTCAAAAAATCATAAAAATGTTAAGGGGTTTACCCCTAAAAAACGCATTACCAGTACAAGATGAACACGCGTCTTCCCAGCCGTACAGAAATTTCAAGAATTCCAAACAGGGGGAATTGATCATGCCTTGGACCATGAATTCAAAAATAGCGCGGGGTCTGGTAATTATTTTGACGATTACATGGGCAAGCATCTGTGGAATCGCCTCAGCCAAAATTACACCTCCAGATCAACCAAAAGAAAACAACCCCTTAATTGGACCACACCTCTCTTTTGAAAGGCGGGAAATCCTACTGCGTCAAACTCAATTAGGGAACACAGTCCCTGCTAGTGAAAAAGACAGACACCATAATGTGGAACTGGGAGGAACTGAAGAATCCAGCATTACTGTTAACCCCACCGACTCCATGAATCTTGCTTACGCTTCTCTTTATGAACTGCGAGTTTCGAATGATGGAGGTATCTCCTTCGAAGATCCCATTTTCTGTGAATATCCACCAACACACCAATTAGCAGGAGACCCCGTGGTGGCCTTTGATGCTGAAGGGCGTTTGTTTTGGGTCTATCTGGGTTGGCTGAACAGTGGCGTTGGCATGGATATTTTTCTGGCCCAGTGTCACCCTGAAACCGGTGAGATCATGGATGGTTACCCAGTCAATGCCAGCACCTTGGCCGCAGCTCCAGGGACGCACCCATTTGCCAACGACAAACCATGGGTGGCCATTGACACTTGGCAATCCAGCCCCCACAAAAACAACATCTATTTGGTGTGGACGCTTTTCTATGGTGAAACTTTCAGTGGCACCGTCATTGCGTATACTCGATCGACAGATCAGGGGATCACCTGGTCTGAGGGTGTAGAGATGGACAGTTCGCTTTTCGGGCTGTTTGATTGGCCTGCCCACGTGGCAGTGGCCAGCAACGGAGATGTTTACTGTGCCCACCACGCCAATGGCTTTTATCCCAGTTTAAGCCCCGTGCGTTTGACCCGATCCCAGGATGGGGGCCAAACCTTTTCGTATATTGGAGATCCTTATCCCAATGGAGAAGCCTACTTAGGTGATAATTATCAGCAGGAAGATCATTTTCCGGGGGCGACTTTCTGGTGGCAAGGTAGTTTTCAACCCTGGGTTTTGCCTGATCCGCATGACCCTGCCAAGCTGAGTATTGTCATCTGTGCAGATCCGGAAGTTCCCATCTCCGAAGGTGATGATGGGGATATTTTTATCGTCAATTCCACTGATTTCGGTCAAACTTGGACCCCTCGGCACAGAGTGGATAGCGGCCCGGAGGAAACTCTCCAAATCTTCCCAGCAGCCACCATTGATCCGGACAATGGCTACATCACGGTGAGCTGGCTTGACAATAGAAATGGCCTGGTCAACGAAAACGGGAATTTCTTGTTTGACAACTTTGCGGCGGTCAGCCTGGACGGCGGGCACACCTTTCAGCCCGATTTCCGCATCAATGATGAATCCTTCGATCCCGACAAGGGCACCACCTGTCGCTACGACTGTGGAACCACCTATTTGGATTGCTGGGTTGGCGCTGACGGGTCTGCCTTTGCCTGTGGTGAAAATGTCGTTTTCTGGAATGGACAACAGTGGTCAGATGACAATTCCACCGGCTTTTTGGGAGCAAATTCCATTTGGGGTGTAGCTGAAAATCAGGTTTGGGCCGTGGGAGACGAAGGGTTGATTGAATATTTTGATGGAACACAATGGTCCCTTGAACACAGTGGAGTGCCCCAACAATTGAATTCCGTATCCGGTCGATCCGCCACTGACATTTTTGCCGTGGGAGACGAAGGCATCATCCTGCACTGGGACGGGAATTTATGGGCACAAGAAAATAGTAGTTTTCAGGAAACCCTCTGGGAGTGTTTTGCCCTGGAGGCGGGCAAAGCCTGGGCAGTGGGCGATTCAGGAACTGTTCTTGAAAACACCAATGGAGAATGGCTGGCCTTGCCTCCGCTGGAAACTCAGGAAATGCTTTGGGGGTGTTGGGCTTCGGCAAATGATGACCTTTGGGTCGCCGGCATCAATGGTGGTATTTATCGTTGGAACGGTGAGGCTTGGAATATCCTACAATCGGGTGTCCCCGTTGTTACCTCCATTTTTGGGACAGCGCCCGATGATGTTTTCTTCTCAGCCATCGGGGAGGTCTGGCACTGGGATGGAACCAGTTTTTCCAACAACCATTTTTGTAGCACCCCATTCTATTGCGTTCAGGGAAACAACAACGGCCTGGTTTTCGCAACCGGGATGGACGGTAAAATTGCCAGGTTTGATGGTCAGTATTGGGACTTCCAGGCCAACCCTGGATTACCCGACACCCCAACGCTCCGCATTGGAGAATACAACGAGCTGGCCTCCAATGGAGCTGTGACCGTCGCTACTTTTGTAGGCAACCGCAGGGGAGAAAACGATAGTTTCCTGGGCCCCCAAACCCTCTTTGCTGCAGAACCCCTTGATTATGCCAGTAGTGTCTCCGTTGGGGATGCAACCTCGGTAGCCTTTTTGGAGTCAGGCCAACCCAATCCCTTCCGCTGGATCACCAGATTCTCTTTTTCATTGCCGGAGAATCAAGACGTCAAATGCGGCATCTACAATCTGCGGGGGCACCTGGTCACCGAACTCCTGGTTGGACCCCAACCATCTGGGGAACATTCCTTTACTTGGGATGGTCGAGACCAATTTGGGCAGACCGTGGCTGGAGGAATTTATTTTCTGAAGATGGAAACAGGAGGAGAAGTCCGAACCCGGAAATTGACTTTGATGCGGTGATCTGATTGTGGCCGACTGTCGTTGATGTGTCTTCTCTAAACAAAAGCCCCGAGCAGGAGAATTTTGCTCGGGGCCAGTATATTGATTTGATTGGCTGTCCCAACTCAACGAACCAGCATCACCTTCTTCTGCTGCAACACACTTTCACTTTCCACCCTCACAAAGTAAGGACCCGAAGCCACCGCATTGCCCCGACTGTCGTTTCCATCCCAGATGACTTCCTGGAGTCCCATTACAAACTGGCGGTCTTCAAGCACGGCAACCTGCCGACCCGTTGCATCGAAAATTGAAATGGTGACGTGTTCAGCCTGCCCCACGGTGAACTGGATGGTTGTGCGTGGATTAAACGGATTAGGATAAGCAGATAATTGTGCCAAAACCTGGGGGGTTTTTTGAGGTTGGGGATCCAGGTATTGGTCGTCAATTCCCACAATGTCCCCACATTGAAGCGGGATGAATTGTAGTCCGTTTTTTTCGGCTGCCAGGAGGATGTGAGATCCATCGGTGGTTATTTGATTACCGGCCACTGTGTCAAAACTACCCTGGAGAACTGGGGCAGATGGAGTTGAGATATCAACCAAAGAGAGCCAATAGTTTCGGTAACTATCGGAACTACCGAGGAACTGTGCTCCCAGAACGTAAGCAATATTTTCCAGGATCAAAATATCCATGGCAGGGCCTGGCAGCTCAACCGTATTGATAATTGCCGGCTCCAGAGCCTCTGTGCAGTCTACCACTTGGAACTGGGCATTCCAGTTGGCAACAAAGGCATAAGGGCCTTCAATAGCCACGCTTCTGGCTGACCCTCCCAAATCGCACAAGCCCAACAGTTGAGGTTCAACCGGGTCGCTGATATCTATCAACTGAAGACCTTCCTCCTGTAGGGTCAAGAAAGCTGTATTACCAGTGACCTCAATGTTGGTGCAGAAATCGAGCAGTTCAATTTCGCATACCGTTGAAGGACTCGCTTGGTCAGTCAGATCCAACACCCAAAAATATCGGTCTCCCCCACCCGAAATACTCTCTGCACCGCTTGCGAAGCCGAAATGGTTTTTGATGACCAGGTTGTTGTTAAAATGGAGTGGAGAGAAAGGGGGTGTCTGGACGGGAAATTGCGGATCATTCACATCAAATATACGCAAGTCGATCCATCCTGGTGAGTACAAATATGAATCCGCAAAAACTAAATTTTGCATCGGATTGTTGGCGTAGTCACTTTCACCGACCAACTCAGGTGATTGATTACTTGATAAATCTAATATTTTTAGATTGGTAAAAACATCAGTGTTATTCCGGAATTTTGTCCCTACATAAGCCAATCCCTCATTCGTGGTAATGCCTATCACGGACAACTCATGATTAGACTGGAAATTCTCAGGGTGGAAAAAAGTCGGCAAAGGAATTTGCGGAGGGTCCTCCAAATCCACAATACATAAAACTTCGTTGGCACCGCCTATTGCCCACCTGTCAATCACTGAAATACTTTTAAAACCATTTGTTTGGCAAAATCCCAAAGGATTCAACTGGGCAGCAAATAGAGACCCAATGACTTGTATTCCCTGATCACTAACGGCATACAATCGCCCCTCATCTACATCAAGACTGGTTGATTCCAAATGATTTGCCAATTGGGCAATGACTTCAGGACTGTCGGGATTGGCAAAAGATATGGATAGCAGGCTGGAATCTTCAAGGGCTGCCCAGGT
>JAOZJV010000103.1 GCA_029935695.1 Candidatus Krumholzibacteriia bacterium
GCAAACCGTCGGATGCGGATCACCCTGTCCCCCGGCAGAAAAACCAGGCGGTCATTCATAGGATCACCCTCACATTCCACTTCCAGCCACCGCTTGAAATGCCCTTCGCCATCAAAAACGTCATAGCGCGCTAGCACACCATCGGGCAGATCTCTCTTTCCGCGACTGCTGAGGACCAACAATTCATCGTCACCCCGAAATTGAAGACCTCGTTGGAAGATGGCTATGGAGGGAGCGTATTCTGCAAACTTGATTTGCCCTCCACCGGTCATGGATTCCATGAGCTGGATTTCTTCTTTGGAACGGCGCAAAGGTTTATATTCACGTGCCACCAAACGAGTATTCTCTCCTCCCGGTTCCGTCAGTAAAAAGAGGTATTTCTCCCAGTCGATAGCCACGGCAACGCGTCCTGAGGGAGATACATCCCAGGCCAGCATGGATGAGTTGATCATATCCTTTTCCTCAAGTTGGCTTCCGTGGGATCTTCGTGGTTTCTGTACTTCCATATGGCAACGCATTTCCTCACCGGATAGATTGAAGCGAGAGACAAATTCTCGCATGGAGGCCTCGCCGTTCTCGTTCTTCTGGCGCGAGCCACCAGCAAGGTACAATTGTCCGGAAACGGCGCGTCCGGACATTAGTAAAGCCGATCCGCTCTTTTCCTGAGAGCCCCCAACCAACACGGTCGGCAAAGGGTTTCCCTGGTTATCCAGGCGCACGATTTTACCAGGGAATTCCTGCAACACACCGGTGCTGCCATCGCTGAACAGGATCAGGTCAACGGGGTTGCGAATTTCTCCGGGGCCGTCTCCGGTGCGGTAACGCGATTCGAGAAACTGACCGTCTGGGGAATACAGGTTCACCTGGTCCAGTTGAGCGTCCAGGACATAGATTCGGCCCTCTTGGTCCCAGACAACTCTGGTAGGTAAGCCGAGTACGGGTCCCTCGCTATCCTCATCGATGCGCCAGATTTCCTCCAGCTGGATGTGTTTTGTCTCTTGGGGCGGATTGTAGGGGTTGGAGACGGGGGCTTCTTGGGCCATGGCTGACCCGAAGGAAAGTGCTACGGCAATGAGTACCAGCAGGGGCAGGATTGACCTAGAGTAATGGGCAGACCGGTACAATGTAATTGTTCTCATGGCAATTTCTCCTTGTGTTTTCTTCAATAAAGAAACGGTTGGTTTTTTAGTCCATCAGTGTTGCCAGTACGGACTGAATGACAGATCGATCAACTGTGTTGAAGGACTGGGGGATATGGTCGCGACTCTTGGTCAGCATATAGGTCGGGAACTGACCAGCAACGCCCAGACCGGCCCTTTCCAGCCAGCGCGAAATTTTTTGTTGGGTGTCACTGATGGTATTGTCGGCAACGGAGTTGACCTCGTATTGCCACTTCTGGCCTTCATAATTTCTGGTCAGTCGTACGAACCCATCAGTACTGGTGAAGACAACTCCGTATTTGCTTCCGGGGAGAATAACTGCGTCGTTCGATTCCACCGTCCAACCGCCAGCCACATCGGTCAACCGCCCATTGGCCAGAGGAGTACCCAGACTGGGATTCTTATGCCAAATATTCAGGGCACGGCTTTCCTTGAATTCCCCGGTTAATTCGGTCCAAAAGGTATTTTTTCCCTCAGATAGAAGTGGAACAATGACTTCTTGGTTTTGCATCTGGAGTTCACCGGATTTTTCACTGGCCCAAGAAAGGGCGGCCGGGCGCAACGGCGTCAGCATCAAGACCAAGCTAATAGAAAAAACCAGACTAAGTACAGAGACTCTGCGGCGGGCGGGAATTCGCGAAGAGCGGGGGTCAAGCATGGTGTGCAGCCGACCGCTTACCCCTGAAGCGAATGAGGCCACAGCCATTGGTTCCATCCCCATAGCAACACCCTTGGTTTGGTCTAGCAGGATGGTGGCAAAGGAAGAAGCTTTGATGCCTGCGGTGATCACGGCATCGTCGCAAGTGAGTTCGCTTTCGTGGCGCAATTTTCCCAGGGCCAGCCAGGCGAGGGGATTGATCCAGTTCAGGGACACTACCAGCCAAGCCATCAGGTTTACTAAGTTATCCCGATTGTGCACGTGGGCCAGCTCGTGTCTCATGATGGCCTCTCGGGTTGGTGCATCCCATTGTTCAGCTGTTTCCGGAACCAGGATAACCGACCGCAGCAGGCCCGTGACCAGAGGGCTAACAACTTCAGGACTGATCAAAACCGGGACTGTTTTTGCCATGTGGGGCATCTCCATGATTCGTCCCCCCTGCACCAATCGCCGAACACGCAGGTGGGAGAGCCCAAGTCGAGCCAGAAGCACCGCAGCGACCAGGATCCACAAACCCAAGGGGAAAATCAGAATCCAGCCAGCACCTTGATCTGCCCCACCTTCCTGTATAATCGTTGGGGAACAGACCTCAAGGGTAGGCCTCATTGCCTCAGTTGGGTGGAGATTCAAAGACGTTTGGGTATATTCACTTTCAACAAATGGTTTTGCCGGTCGGGGCAATATTCCTAGCAAAAGAGGTAAAATCGCAGCCACGGCGAAGGCCTGCACCAGGATTTGCCGCCGAACGGATGCTGAAGACCGATGCAGTACCATACTCAGAAAAAGGGCCGCCCCCAGAACCAGGCCTACTCCGCAGAGCAGGAAACAAACTTCACGCAGTATGTCCATGGTTACCGTCCTTCCTTTTCAGCCTGATTGATGAGGCCACGTATCCGTTGGGCTTCGTCCTCATCCAATCCGGGTTCCGAGGCATCCAGTAAGGCGGATACCGCCGCGCTCACAGAACCCTGGAACATGGTTTTAAGCAAATGGCGGGTGGCATTGAGTCTGGCCTTGCCCTCCGAAACCGTGGGAAAGTAGATGTGTTCTCGCCCTTGTTTTCGATGGTTTAAATGACCTTTCTGTTCGAGAATTCGGACTAGCTTGCGCAGGGAAGCGTCTGATATCTCGTCCTGCATTTCCGCGTGAATTCCTGCTGCGGTCGTTTCGCCCAGCATGTACACGACGTCCATGATCTGTCGTTCGCGGCGGCTCAGGCCCTCGGATTTATGTTCATTTTTCAAAATCGTTCCTCTCTGCAATTGCCACGTCTGCCTCGGCACCAGCTGGGAAATTTTTCCGACTTAGTTTTTGTTCTACGGGCGGGGATGTCAATTGTTTCGGAAAAATTTCCTATTTAAAAAATGATGTGTAGATTCTGGCACGGCACAACTCTCCCGCTCAGCCCCCCGTTAACACTATGTTGTTATTTTACTGACCAGACGGCCGGAGCCGAGGACGAAATCTGGAACTGAACCACAAAGCAGAGAACGATCAGCAGGGATTTCCGGATTGGAAGCGCTACGCGATCCCGCCTTTGGCGATAACGGCAGTGAAAACGGTTTGGGCCGGGGGGTGTCTGATATTCAACGCAAAATGGAAGAAGGACCATTTTTTTCAAATTCCCGGCACTTTCTGCTAAACTAACCTTGGTACCTGACATGGAGAATTCCCCATTCCCACGGAGATGCCATGCTACCCGAATTTCTAAAAACTCCCCTTGGCCTTTGTCTGACCCTCGGCTGCTTTCTCGTTTTGACTACCGCCCCCGAAAGCTCAGCCTTGCCCGGCGATGAGCACTGGTCGGATGAATTCTACCTTTCAGGATTGTCTTCAATTCCCCGTACTTTCGTTCACTTCAAAGGCGATGTCATTGTTGGTGGAGATTTCGAATTTGTCGAACAGATGCGTGTTGACCACATCGCCCGATTCGACGGGGAGAACTGGTGGCCCATGGGCAATGGTTTAGACAGGATGGTCATCGATGCAATCGTCTTTGAAAACGACCTGATTGTCAGCGGGTACTTCGAAAATAGCGGCGATACGCCTTTAAATCATGTGGCGCGTTGGGACGGTGCATCCTGGGAACCCATGGGAGCTGGATTACCTTACGGACATTCCCCCCTGGTCATCTACAGCGGAATCTTATACTGCGAAAACTACCGGTGGACCGGCAGTCAATGGGTCACGGCCTTTAACGTCGCAGGTGGCATATCGGACATGGTCGTTTTCGACGGCCGACTGGTGGTGTGCGGCAACCTTGAGTCCGTCAACGGGGTCGAGGTCGACTTTGTATTCACCTGGGACGGCTACCAGGTCGAAGCCTGCTATCAGGGCGAAATTGAACCTCTGGTGGAATTGGAAACGACAGACGGCCAACTTTTCGCCATATCTCGTCATCTCATCAATACCCCCAGCACCGTCAAGGCCTGGTCCGGCACCCAGTGGAAACTGGTGGGGGATTTGGAAATCAGCAACGACTTTCGGCGAACCGCCCTGATGGAATATTCAGGCTCCCTGGTGCTTGCCTCTCGTTTGAGAACCGGCAGTGGTGTGTCATACACCATCTCCCTGGATAAATGGAATGGTTCCCATTGGCAGGAACTGGACAGTTTCCCCGGTGATACTCCTCTCTGTTTCACCGAACACGAAGATGGATTGTTGATCGGTGGTAACGTGTGGGTCTACGGCTCAATCGTCTCGCCCCATATGCTCTTTTGGGAGCCCGGTCAGGTTCATCCGCTTTTTGGAGAGGGTGGCCAGGGCCTGCTTGGAGATTCAGGCCGCATCACCTGCCTGGCGCCAGGGTCAAATGGGCTGGCCGTCGGAGGGCGTTTCCTGGCAGCAGGTCAAACCACTTGTCAGGCTACTGCTCTTTGGAATGCGACAGGTTGGGAGGATTGGGGTCTGCAAGGAACAGGCTTCTCTTACCCCACTGCCAATTACTGGTCCACCGATCAACTTGGCTGTGTGGCCTACCCCTCCTTCGATTTCACCCACAACAACTTGCTCTGGCACCAGGAAGGCCTTTGGCACGAAGGTACCGAATGCGCGAACATCGAACAGTTTTTCACTTATCAGGACCTCGTGTTCGGGGCCGGTGACCATATATACCAGGTGATGGACCCCAACAACATTGTGGAAATTGCCGAGCTGATGGGCGGAACCGCGCGATGCTTTGGTCAATGGAACAACGATCTGGTGGCCGGCGGATATTTTTCCCTGGCCGGTTCTACACCCGTCAGCAATATCGCCGCTTGGGATGGAAACCAATGGCATCCCCTGGGCGCCGGTTTCGACAACGTTGTGCGCGCTCTGGCCGTTTTCCGTGGACAACTGTTTGCCGGGGGAAGTTTCGAAAGCTCCGGGACCACTGAAGTGGATTATATCGCCCGCTGGGACGGGTCCGCCTGGCAACCCCTCGGGTCGGGACTCAACGAGTACATCAGGCACCTGGCGGTATATGACGACAAGCTTTTTGTGGGAGGTTACTTTACCCGCGCCGGCGGTCATCTCGCCCAAAGAATCTGCAGTTGGGATGACCAGTCCTTGTCGCCGGTGCCCATGGAAAATTCGGGCTCCTTCTCTCCGGTACGGGTTTCATTGCGCGACCCGGTTCCCAACCCCTTCAATCCGGTGACGATATTGAGCTACGAGCTTGACAGCCGCCGTCATGTCCGGCTGGAAATCTATGACCTGGCGGGACATTTGGTGGTCTCGCTCATCGATGAAACCCAATCGGCCGGACCACATCAGACCCAGTGGAGGGGACAGGATTCCAGAGGACAAAAGGTGCCCAGTGGATCCTATCTGGTGCGGTTGTCCACCGAAGGCCAGGTGCTGGGTCAAAAAGTGACGCTCCTGTATTAGAAGCCTGGGAAAAGGGGCTATGCCAGGATTACCATAACCAAAGTACATGGTAGCGTCGGCAGGAAGGATGATCTCTTCGGCCGAGATGTTGATGTAGGTGTTAAGACATGGCCCCGGCGGTGTTGTACTCCACGACCGTGCGTGCATCACTTGGTGTGCCGCTGGGGTCAAAAACCATTTTTTAACCATCTTTTCTGCGAAATCACTTGGCATTCGCCCAGTATGCGTGTATTGTACTAGTACACATAGTACAGAAAGAAGGCGCATGAATTACCTCGAGATTGATGACAGTAGCCCAATCCCCATCTATGAGCAGATCATGGACGGTATCCAGCGCTTCGTGCGCGAAGGGACACTGGTCCCGGGCGCACTTTTGCCCTCGGTCCGACAGCTCGCTTCGGATCTGGAGATCAATCCCAACACGGTCGCCAAAGCCTACAGCCTGCTGGAGAAAGACGGGATTATCGAAACCGCTCGGCGGCGAGGCACCCGCATTTCAGAAGCCGCCAGCAGCCGCTCCCACCAATCCCTCACGGACCGGGCCGATGCTGCTGCCGACCGGCTGATTCGCGAAACCGCCCACCTCGAACTCAGTGCCGATGATCTTGTTTCGGCCCTGGTCAGACGACTCAAGACCCCAGCCGCCAAAAGGAAACCATCATGATTGTTACCGTAATGTCCCTGGTCGTGCTCTGCCAGGTCGGCCTGTTCCAGATCCTGACCGCCCTGGCCAACAAATCGCTTCTTCACAAGGAATTCGGCCTGCTTGAAACCCCGGTCCCGGACCGCCTGGCAAAACACAATCGTCAGGCACCCGTGCGGCGCATCGTCCTCGGGATCATTTTGGCATGTCTGATCCTGCTTCCTTTGAGTGGTCTTGCGATCAGCCTCGTTGCCGGCAAGATCCTGCTGGTCTCGGTCTCAACAGTTTCGGCCCTCGCCTACGGACTCGAGAACAATCGTGACCGCCGGATGATGGGATTACTGGCCAGGCACACGCCCAACGGCAACCGCAGATGCGCCGCACTGGAGCCTCGCTCCCTGCGCCAGTGGTACCATCCGGCTTTGGAGATGATTCCCCTCGCGTTTTTCGTGGCTACCCTGCTCTTCCTGACCCGGACTCCAGCCTTCATCACCGCCGATGAGACCATTTTTCCCGCCGGGCGAACAGTCCTGCTGGCTCTCTTCGGCTTACAGGGTTTGTTGGTCTTCGGGTCCCAGTACTACGCCCTGCGCAAGGGCGTCGACGTAAAATCCGTGGCCGCGGTCATACCCAGCCTGCGGCAGCGGCCGGAAACCGCTCTACGGCTCGGCGAAGAAATGGCCGGCACCCATGTCCGTTTTTTCATGTTCCTCAGGGTCGGCATTGCGGCCATCCTGGGCGTGACAATTGTCAAAAAAATCTTCGCTGCGACCGGCAACCCCGGCCTCGGCCTTTGGGAAGTTGTGGGCTGGGTCCTGGCCGGGGTCCAGATAATGGGATTTGCCTTATACCTGAAGAAAGTCGGGAGTATTTCGCGGCTGATTCAGCATGAGTCAGAGTTGGCGTATCAGGAAACAGCAGAGGCGGAGTAATCAGTCACCTCCGCCCCATATAACAAGTTATGCTGTTTGGCAAATTGCCCGGCTCAGTCGCAGGGATTTGTCCTCCCAACCCGGCACGACTTGTTCTGCGTATTCGTCAATCGTGCACGGGAAAACCATTACAGTCATGCAAGATGGTTCAGGTGGCTTTGAGCACTCACCCAGTCGTAACCGCAATGGAGACAAGGCGGACGGAATTTCTGGTATACACAACAGCCTTGAAAAGGCCAAAACAAGCATGAAAACTTCAGATTTTTAAGATATCAGTTGCCAGTCGTGAAAATGGAAGCACCCTGGTTCGCTGATCTTTCACCTCATAATCTGCTGTCCCAAGATGAACTTGGTAAAAAACCGGGATCTCGGTTCGTTTGGCAAAATATGCCAGGTTCTTGCTGAGGTTTTTATCGCCTTCCTTACACTCAACGGCAAAAAGTGGACGTTTGTTTTTTGTAACTATAAAATTGATTTCCCGTTTGCGGTCGTCTCGCAGGAAATTTAACTCCATGTCATGCCCGTTTGTATCTGTATGATAGTGGCAAAATTTGAGGAGATTAGATGCTACCAGGTTTTCAAAGCGGCTTCCCAAATCATCACACAAGGACCAATCCCACAGGTATAGTTTCCTGTCTTTTTTTATGGCTTTGATAAACTTTGGACCATAAGGTTTAATGCGAAAACAATAATAAAGGTTTTCAAGAATGGTGACCCATCGGTCAACGGCTTCATGAGAAGCTGATAGATCTTCACGAAGCGAATTAATGGACAGCAGGGATGCAACTTTATCCTGCAGCAACACTGCCAGCAAATCCAATTGTGATATTTCTTTGACTTGTTCCAGGGAGTTTAGGTCCTCATGAATGACCCGGGTCAGTCGTTCATTTTGCCACCTTCGCCAATGTCGTTTTGATTGGGCCAGAAATGGTTCGGGGAACCCTCCAAATTCAAGAAGATCCTTCAGGTCGGTTGAGGATGGGTTTGGGCTAATTTCAAATAATGAAAAAGGGTGAAGCCGATGGTAATGGTAACGACCTTGAAGGGAGTCTCCCCCTTTACGGTAATAATCCAGGCGGGCAGATCCGGTAATCAAAAATGAAATTTGGGATTTGTTCTTGTCGTAGAGGCCTTTTACAAAATTGCGCCATGATTTGTACTTATGGATTTCATCGAGAACAATCAGGCTTTGATTGGCAGGCAATCCGCCCTTAAGGAGTAATTTTTTATCGGGTGCATAATCCCAATTTAAATATCCGGGGTGATGTTCATCCCCACTCAATAGTTCAAGTGCAACGGTGGTTTTCCCCACTTGCCTGGGCCCTCCAAGAAAGACCATTTTATTTTGCAGATCAGCTTGGATTTCGGGTGTGATGTATCTTTTCATTTTTGGGTCATTTCTGTGAGGGTTTCTGGTTAACCATAATATAAAGCGAGAAAACTTAAGGTCAACCGGAAAATTTCTCAAATATCTGACGTAACTTGGGGTTGTCGGGATTTGAATGACGAAAGCAGGAAATTCAGGAAATGTTTAATCATAATGGAGGGTATCGCCAGAGTGGGGTAAGTCGATACAATGGGGCCGGAATAAACAATATTGACAAGGGGACAAATGTTGAGGGTTACCCAAAAAACCTTCTGGGAAAAAACCGCCCAACTTCCCGCCGATATTCCACATACGGCTGACCCAATTCCACCACCAGTTTGCGTTCTTCCATTTCAGTGCCAATCAGCGTGTAGACAAGAAAAACCCCACGCCAAACAAGGTTCACATCAGTCACCGGTAAACAGAAAACAAAGAACAGCAAGGTCCCCGTGTACCAGGGATGACGGACCCAGCCCAGCACTCCCCGGCGGGAAAACCTGGGCTGGCCTCCGGAAATTCCCCGCA
>JAOZJV010000632.1 GCA_029935695.1 Candidatus Krumholzibacteriia bacterium
CACTATCGCCGCCTGGAAATTTTGATTTTATTGGCACCACCCAACAGCCGAAATTTGACGATGTTGTAAAGAAATACTTCCCTGTTGACAATAATCCCAAATTTCATGCAACCCTTGACCCCAAAAGAGTGTCATAGTTCCAGAAGATCACCGACCCGCGGCCCGGAGAAGACATGACCGAACACCAACTGATCAGACGCACCCTCACCGGTGACGCCGACGCCGAAAGGCAGCTGTACAACGCCCATGTGGACCGCGTGTACCGTCTGGCCTTTCGCATGACCGGCGACGGCCCATTGGCCGAGGATCTGACCCAGGATACGTTCATCCGCGCCTTCGACCGGTTGGCTGACTTCAGGGGCGACGGCGCCTTTGCAGGCTGGCTTCACCGCATTGCCACTTCGGTGATCTACACGGCTTTGCGGAAGAGACAGCAGCTGCAGCGTCACGAAACCAGTGGCGTGGAGCCGGAATACCTGGAGTCGGTTGCCCGGGCCAAAACCGTGGACCGGGATCTGCGCCTCAGGCTGGATGCGGCCATCGGCACCCTGGATCTGAACCACCGCCTGGTCTTCGTCATGCACGACCTTGAAGGGTTCACTCATCCGGAAATAGCCGCGGCCATGGACACACCTGTGGGCACAGCCAAGGCTAGATTATCAAGGGCCCGAAAGAAACTAAGAGCCCAGCTGTCCGACTATCGCGTGAATTATCAGAACAACTCTCGCGACCTGGAGATGGAATCATGAATGAACGGGATTTCCAGAAACTGATCGACAACCACAACCCGCCGCCGGAAACCCCGCGCGACCGGATGTGGCAGGAGATCCGCAGCCACCGCCAAACGCCCCGGACCCGACTGCGTCTGCGCATCTGGCCCATGGCCGCGGCTCTGGCTGCGATGTTGGTCATAGGCTTTGGCATCGGTCGGTGGGCCCTGCCCAGGTCTGTAATTCCACAGCAGGTGATTTCTCCGCCCGAAGTTGTCTATGACACTCAGACTATCCAACTGCAACCCTTGACCGTCAAACTGCTGGACCGGGCCGATGCCCTGCTTACGGAATTTCGTCTCGAAGACGTCAGTCCCGACCAGTTGGACAATACAACACGCTGGGCTGGACAGATGCTTACTCAGACCCGGCTTCTTCAAGGATCACCCCAGGCGGGCAATCCCGAGTTAGCCAGTTTGTTGGCCGACCTGGAGCTGGTCCTGGCCCAGATCGTCACCATTGATCCCAACCATTACGACCGCGATGTGGCCTGGATCCGCTCCGGTCTTAATCAACGCGCAACCGTGAGTCGGCTTCGGAGCACCTCTGGCCGCCCTGACCCACTGGATTCGCTCTAGAAAGGTGCCATGATGTCATATCTTAACAATCACATTGCCGGAGTAATGGTCCTTTGGCTTCTACTGCTGGCTGCTCTTCTGCAGTGCGGCCAATCCCTTGCTGCCGATCCCCAGGAAGATAAGCTGGTGGCTGAGGCCCGCGAAGCCCTGAACCGGGCCGAGTATGCCGAGGCTGCTCATTTGTTTGCCCGAGCCCGAGAGTTGGACACTGAAAAACAAAATCTGAACACTCTTTTGTATTGGGAAGCTTTTTCCCGTTTCCGACTAAAGCATACGGCGGAATTGAAACAGGCTGCGGAATTGCTCGCACAACAGGAAGCCGAATATACCCAACGAGAGACCGCTGTTGAAAGTGAAGCCCTGGCCGCGAGGATCAATGCCGAGTTGGCCCAGCGAGGAGAAGTTGCGGCTGCCAAAAGAGTTCACGAACAGGCAAGTGACGAGGAAATTCGCCTGGAAACCCGATTGACGGCATTGCAGGCCTTGTTGCACATGAATCCGGAACGCGCATTGCCAATACTGGAAAAAATCATTCGTGACGATTCGAAAAAAAATCAGGAATTGCGGCGGCATGCAGTGATGTTGGCTTGCACTCACGACAGCCCACAGTTCCAAGAGTTGTTGCTTCACCTTCTGGACACCGAAACTGATCCTGAATTTTTGGCTGAAGTAACCATGTGCCTGGCCATGAATCCATCGCCCGAAGTGTTGGACAAGTTGATGGAATTGTTCCAACGCCACAAGAATCCCCAAGTAGCCGAGGCCATACTCTATTCTGCCGTTAGCATAGATGACCCGGAAATCGGGGACAAAGTTTTTCAATTTCTCGCCACGATTGCTCAGGACAAATCCGAAGATTCCGGCATTAGGGAGCAAGCCCTCTTTGCCTTGGGTCAAGTGGGCAGGGAAGAAGAGGTGTTGGAAATTTTAGTGAGTATTTGTGGACAGGATCAAGAACGCAATATTATGGAATCTGCCCTCATTGCCATTTCCAACCTGGACGTGGCAGCCGCTGACGAAACCCTGCGTTTTCTAATCCAATACCCAGGTATGGATGAAGAATTCAGAGCTCATGCGTTATTTGCCGTCAGCAAACACGGACGCGCTTCGGTGGAATTTCTGCAGGAAGTTTTCATGACC
>JAOZJV010000104.1 GCA_029935695.1 Candidatus Krumholzibacteriia bacterium
CCGTTTTCGCTGCCGACCAGCCCGTCACCAGCAATCGTTTGCAACAGGCCCTGGATGAAGATGATTTTGCCTGGAGAAGCAGCGACGGCAGCCTGACGGTTTGGGTTTTCTTCAAGGACAAGGGATTGCAGGGAGAGGCCCTCGACTCCGCTCTGGACCAGGCCGAGGCCCAACTGAATCCGCGCACGGCCTGGCGACGGGCCAAGGTTAAAGCTCTGGGTCAGCGCCTGGTGGATGCTGGCGATTTGCCTGTCAATACAACCTATTTGAATCAGGCCTTGGCTACGGGAGCTCAATTGCGCCGGGAAAGCCGCTGGTTGAACGCGGCCAGTTTCACGGTCACTGACAGCCAGGCGCAGGCTCTTGCAGCCTTGCCCATGGTGCGCAAAGTGGATTTGGTGGCCCGATTTGAACGCCGGGTGATTCCCGCCACCGAACCTGTTGCTGATGGCGACCGTGAAAAAGAGTCCAACTGGACTATTGATTACGGCGGAAACCTGGCAGCCATGGAGCAGGCCGGCGTGCCCGCCGTGCATGAAATGGGCATCACCGGTCAGGGCGTGATCATCGGCATGCTCGACTCCGGGTTCCATTACACCCATGAAGCCCTGATCGGCATTCCGGTTCTCGGCACCTACGATTTTGTGAACGACGACACCAACGTGGACAACGAACCGGGCGATCCGGTCAGCGCCAAAGATCATGGCACCATGACCATGTCCACCGCCGTGGGCCACATGCCGGGTCAGTTGGTAGCTCCTGCTTTTGGCGCCTCGGTGGTGCTGGCCAAAACCGAAGATGTGGCCGAAGAAGTGCCCATCGAAGAAGACCAGTGGGTCGCAGGCCTGGAATGGGTGGAAACCTTCGGCGTGGATATCGTTTCTTCATCCCTGGGTTATCTGGATTGGTACGACTGGAGCGACATGGACGGTAATACGGCCGTGACTACTATCGCAGCCGATCTTGCCGCTGGCCGGGGCATCGTCGTGGTCAACAGTGCCGGTAACGAGAGGGGTGGAAGCTGGAATCACATCATCGCTCCTGCTGATGGGGACAGCGTCATCACCGTGGGCGCGGTGACTTCCTCCGACAACATCAGTTCTTTTTCCTCGCCTGGCCCTTCCTATGATGGCCGCATCAAGCCCGACGTATCGGCCCTCGGGGTGAGCAACACCGTGGCCAATCCCAACGACGACTCGGCTTACACCACCGCTTCCGGCACCAGCTTCAGTTGCCCGCTGACCAGTGGTGTGGCTGCTCTGATTCTTTCGCGCACTCCGGACCTGACTCCCATGCAGGTGCGTGAGGCTTTGCGCGCCACCGCCAGCATGGCCGACACTCCCAACAACGATTTTGGATGGGGAATTATCGACGCCTTTGCAGCCGTCAATTATTTCAGTCCCAATCTGGAGCACGACCCTCTCGGTGACACCGAAAACACAGGTGCTGCCTACACGGTCAGCGCCGTGATCACGGACCGGGTGGGCCTGGATTCTGCTGCCATGTTTTACCGTCTGGACGGCGGCCCCTGGCTGGAAGTTGCCATGGTCGTCACCGGCTTACCTGATACCTATGCAGCCGACATTCCCGCCCAAAGCGCCGGCACGCTGGTGGATTATTACCTGACGGCCACCAGCACCAACGGTATCCAAAGCCTTCTGCCAGCCTTTGCTCCTGAGGATTATTTCACCTTCCGGGTGGGAACCGATGTGACATTGCCCCTTCTGGCGCACAATCCACTTTTTGATCAGGCCCTGATCGTATGGCCTCCAGTGGTGCAGTGCACAGCTTCGGATAACCTGGGTCTTGACCGGGTGGAGATGACGTTCCAGCTCAACGGAGGCGCCATCATGGGGCCTTATCTTCTGGACGCCGCAGGTGGCGAAAATTATTCCCTGCTGTTTCCTCTGACTGCCGGTGAAGTGCAGGTGGGGGACGCCCTCAGCTACACCATTACCGCAGTTGATCTGGCGGGAATTCCCAACAGCACAGCCAGTGGTCCCCACGATTTCCACATCATCGATGCACTCGGTGTGGTTCTGGTTCTGGAAGATGCCGCTGCCGATAAAAGCGATGTCAAAATTGGTCAGGACAAGCAGCCGCTGCAGGCCCGGGACGAAGGCAAATCATCAGCCGGCACCATCGCCGCCTGGTTGACCGATGCCGGGTATGTGGCCGATGTGATGCCGGCCGACAGCGCCACCATGGCCGACTTCGAGGGTTACCAGGCCGTGGTTCTTTCGGCCGGTGATAACGCCGTGCCTCTGGAAGCCGAGAGCCTGCGTCTGGCACTGCAGATGTGGGTTGCCACCGGTGGGAAACTGCTCATTGAAGGGGGAGAAATCGGGTACGATGTCATCTCCAATCCCGGTTATCCCGAATTTGCCGCGCAGGTTCTGCACTGCACCGGATGGGATGGCGACAGCTCTGGCGACCTGCAGATTGTCGGGGGCCAGGAAAATCATGCTCTGCTCAACAACCCTCATACCATTGATGCGGTTGTTGACGTGATTTATTCCGGTTACGGTGATCAGGATGCCGTGGTGCCCGCGGCAGATGCTTATGCCGTGATGACCAACTCGGCGCAGATCAATGACCCTGGTATTCTGGTGTACGACGATAACCCGGCGCCTCAATCGGCCCAGATTGTGTACTTTGCCTTCAACGTGGAGGCCGTGGCCACCGAAACCGGTCAGAACATGATCCTGAACACCATGCGCTATCTGCTGGCGGTGGAAGCGGAGCCTGCATCATCCCTTTCGGGCATGGTCACATTGGCGGGCCAATCTGATCACTCCGGGGTGTTGGTTTCCATTGGTCCTGATAACAGCACTTTGACGGCCGCTGATGGCAGCTGGACTCTCACCGATCTGTACGGCGCTTTGTACACCATCACTTTCAGCAAGACTGAATGGGGCACCATGGTGATGAACGCCAACCTGGAGGACGGGCAGCATCTGACAGATCTTGACGTGCAGTTGAATCCTGTGGTCCAAATGGATTACGCTCTGGAGCCCGGTCTGGCCATTCCCGACAACACTCCTTCAGGAATCACCAGCGTGATCTCGGTGCCCGAAGGAGAAGCGGGAATGATTTCCGGAGTGACGGTGGATATCGATATCGATCACACCTGGATCGGCGATCTGACAGTTCAGCTCATCGGGCCCGACAGCCAGGTGATCAATCTGCACAACCGCAGTGGCGGCAGCAGCGACGACATCATCGGCAACTGGCCCACCACCCTGTTGGTGGATGGTCCGGGCAGCCTTGATGATTTCATCGGCACCAGCAACGCCGGCGCCTGGGTGCTGGCTGTGTCCGACCATGTGGGATCCGACACCGGAACGTTGAACAGTTGGGGACTTCATTTCCTGATTCCCGGCATGGTTTCGGCTGTTGATGGCAGTCAGTTGCCCATGGTGACCAGGCTGAATCCCAATGTGCCGAATCCTTTCAACCCCATGACGAAGATCTCTTTTGATCTGTCCCAGGGTGGGGCCGTACGGTTGGGGATTTATGATGTGCGGGGCTCGCTGGTGCGCCGTTTGGTGGGAGAGAATCTGACCGCCGGTTCGCACACCGTGGCCTGGGATGGCACCGATGATGGCGGGCGTTCGGTCAGCAGTGGGGTTTATTTGTATCGGTTGGAAAGCCCCACAGGTGTGCAGGAGCGGAAGATGGTTCTTGTGCGTTGATATTCCCGGTTGATTTGATTTCAGAGGGTGGCTGGTCTGATGACTGGCCCCCTTTTTTTATTGCTCCGCTTCAGAGAAAAGCTTCCGCAACAATTCCAGTTCCTGTTCTCTTTCCTGGGGACTTTCCGCTTTCTTCAACGAACTGACAGACCGCCCAAGCACTTTCTTGATGAACTGCTGAAGACTGCGGTCCACCGCTGAGGCCACTTCTTCAGACTGCTTTTTTCTTACGAACCCAACCTGCTTGTCCTTCAAGCCTTCAAGGTATGATTTGAATTCCGCCACCGTGGGGCGCAGGTCCACATCGTCCAGCCATTTCTGAAATTCCGCGAGTTCTTCATCAATGATTTTGTGGGCATGGGGAACCTGTTTTTGCCGGGCGGACAGGTTCATTTGAATGATTTCCTGCAGATCTTCCAATCCGAAGAGAAATACATTGCTGATTTTTGCGACGTCCGGGTGGATATCCCGAGGCACTGCGATGTCCAGCAGGAACAGAGGCTTGCCCTGTCTGCGGTCCGCGGCTTTCTGCACCATTGCAGGGGTGATCACGGGTTGGGTGGCTCCGGTGGTGCTCAACAGAACGTCGGCATCCACCAGGGCTTCCAGCAATTCATCCCAGGGCCGCGCTTCCACACGGTTGGGTTGGTTGGAGTCAGAACCACCGTTCAAGGTGGCTGTCAGCTGCTCGGCCTTTTCCGCGCTGCGGTTGATCACTGTCAGGTGACCAATATCATGTTGCAGGAAATGTTTGGCCGCCAGGGAACCTGTTTCGCCTGCGCCCACCAGAACGGCTCGCTGCAAGTCGAGACGCGCGAAAAACTTTCGGGCCAGCTCCACGGCAGCGAAAGCAACGCTGACAGCTCCACGGTTGATTCTAGTTTCGGTGCGCACTCTTTTGCCGGCCCGAAAACTACCCTGGAATGCCCGCAAAAGCCCGGGTCCCGGTTCCCGGTATTGGCGGGCACGGCGGTAGGCATCCTTGAGCTGGGTGCTGATCTGGGGTTCGCCCAGCATCATGCTTTCGAGACCGGACGAGACGCGAAAAAGATGCCCGATGGATTCAAGCCCCGAGAGCCCTCTGGCGTTGGGACCAAAGAAAATTCCTGCTGGGCTGCCCGTGCTCTGCAGGGCTTTGTTAAGCAGGGGAGCCGGGTCGATTCCAGGCACTGTTTCAACATAGATTTCCGTGCGGTTGCAGGTGGACACCGGAATGCAGGAAATACAACCGGGACTGGAGGCCATCAGGTCCATCAGGGCCACGGACTGGTCGTCATCCAGATGTGCTTGTTCACGAATATCCGTGGGCGCATGCTGGTGGTTCACCGAAAACACATGAAGAGTGTCCTTGTTGCTCATGGGCATTCTCCTTCCACATGGAAGGTATGACCACAGGGCAGGCGGTCCTGGGTTTTCAGCCAGGCGGATTCGGTGTTTTGGAAATCGTGAAAACTGGGCACAAAGTGATGCATCAAGCCCAAAGTTGAAATGATGGCGACGAAGGCCACCACCGCCATGATGTTCATGCGCCGGCCTCGCCAGCCCAGAAAACGGTTGCCGGCCAGACCCACGAGATAGCCCAGAAAAATCACCCAGGAAACCATGATTTTGGGATCCCAGGGGGTCAGTTTGCTGGCCATTTCCTGGGGCAGCCTGTCGGCCAGATCATACATCCAGAGATGCCCCATGCACAAAGCCAGGAACATGAGCGGGACCCCGATTTTTACCGCGCCAATGCTCATGCGCTCAAGGATGTCCAGGGCGGGCAGCCGGCGAAACAGAAGCCCGAATTGGCGGCGGTCCAGCTGGCGGGCCTGCACCAGATACAAAAGGGCAAATAGAAAACTGAGGCACAGGGCTGTGTAGGAGAGCATGACCAGAACAGCGTGACCGGCAAACCCCGGATCTTTCAAAAGAGGACTGGCTTTGGGTATGGCATGGGTGAAGGCGCTGGAGATGAATTGCAGCAGGAAAGTCATGCCAGTGATCATCACTCCGGTGGCTTTGACTTTCATGCGGCTTTCGATGATGAGGTAGGTGGCCAGCATGCTGACGGCCACCACGGAAAGGAATTCCAGAGGCGAACCCATGGGTAAACGGTCCAGGGCAAGCCCACGCACAGCCAGGATGCCCACATGGGTTAAACAGGTGGCCGCCGCCAGTTGGGAAACCACTTTGCGAGGCCAGGGATGGTCATCCAGAAAGAGCCAGAGATAGAGTCCGAACACCACCAGGTAGAGCAGTGGCAGCAGGACATTTCCCAGGGTCAGCAATACAACCATGTTCAGGCCTCCGAGGCAGTGGTTGAGGGTAGTTCGGCAAGTTGTTCAATGACCTGGGCAGAGACGGTTTCAGCTTCCTTGACACAGGAGTTGACGGCGATGCCACGGTACGAGCTGCCGGCAAAATGAAGTCCTGGAAAGTGTTCCTTTTCCAGTTCAATGTCCCGCAGAAGGGCCAGATGTCCCCGGTGGTATTGAGCGATGGCTTTCTGGTGGCGGATCACCCGGATCATGTCCGGCACGCCTCGCAAACCGAGCAGGTGCCGCAGTTCGCTCAGGGTCAAAGCCACAATGGCTTCGTCGTCCAGGTCCATGACGGCGGGGTTGCCCGCGCCGCCGAGCATGGCTCGCAGCAGAACCTTTTCTTTGGGAGCCCGGCCGGGAAAAATACTGCTGGTCCACAGGCAACCCAGAATGTCCCGTTTCTCTCGTCCGGGAACCAACAGGCCGAAACCGTTGAGGTCATGTTTGACAGTGGAGCGGTCGAAGCCAAGGGCCACAACAGCCATGGGCGCGAAAGGAATGCTGGCCAGGGATTTTGAAATATTTGGGGAAACTCCGGCCAGATGACGGGCCGCCGCGTGGGCTGGAGATGCCTGCACCACCGCCACAAAAGGACCCACGTTGAAACCGGGTCCGCAGACACGCCAGGTGTCCATGTCCCGATTGATGGTTTCCACTGGTGAACCACAGCGAAGTTCGGCCCTGTCCGATTGTTCGATGGTAGCGGCCAGGGCTCCCACCAGATCGGCCATGCCCCCGGTGAAGGATGTCAGTTTGCCGCTGGGGCCCGCGTCGGTTTTCTTGCCCCGGCGTTTGCGGGCCAGGGCGATCATGGCTCGGAACAGACCGCCGTGATCGCGTTCCAACTCCACCATGCGGGGAAAGGCCGCGGCCAGGCTGAGCTCTTTGGCTTCGCCTCCGAACACACCCTTGACCATGGGGTCGAGCATGACTTCGGCGAACTCCCGGCCCAGGCGCCGCACGCCAAATTCATAAACGGTTTCATCGGTTGAAGGGTTTTCGGCAGCTTCGCCCAGATTTCTGCGAGGGGGCACAAAGAGCTCTCCCGCCATGCGCATTTTGGCGCTTTTGGACACCATTCTGGAGCTCAGGAATGCCTTGGGCGAGGTGGGGATCTCAACCATGCGGCCGCCCACCATCAGAAAACGATGGCTGGTGGCATCACTGCTGGGCTGAAGGCGGTCCTTCAGTCCCAATCGATCAACCAGCCTGAGGGTGGCCGGTTCGCTGTCCAGGAAACCGTTGGGGCCCCACTCAAGCTGCCATCCTTCTTGGTGCAGCGTGCGCAGATTTCCGCCCGGAGTTTCATCGGCTTCAAAAACCGTCACGTGCAAATCGCAACCGGCCTGGTCTGCCTTATCCAGAAGTCCGACTGCTGTGGCCAGTCCAGCAACGCCGCCACCGATGACCGCCACCTGGCAAGTGTTCTGTTTCATCGGACGGAAACCTCCGGTTTGAAGGATCTGCGTTGCAGCTCCGCCGCCAGTGAATTCAACCAGCTGGACTGCAGGTTGAGGGCCTGGCCGCGGCTGAAAGTTTTGATGCCTGCAGTGGTGGCGATGTCCTTTAATTCCACATCAAGTTCCAGCAGTGTTTCCACGTGTTCGCAGGTGAAACTCACAGGCTGGACGTGCAGGTGGCGGCAACCGCCTGCAGCGAGCTTGCGCACAGTCTCGATCACTGACGGTCCTAACCATTTGATGGGGCCGACGCGGCTTTGAAATGTCAGCAGAGGCTGGGAAACTCCCGTGGCCAGTTGTGCCCATGATTCGAGGCCGTCAGTAGCCAGGGAGGCTTGAATTTTCCTCTGAACAGCCTTTACAGTGCACTGGGTTTGCTCCAGGTAAGGATCGCCCTGGTCCACCATTTTCCGGGGTAGGCTGTGGGCTACGAATAACAGAGCACAGGTTTCAGGGTTCAGCCCCTGGCGGGCAAATCCCTGCAATGCTTTGGTGGAAGTTTCTGCAAAGACATCCAACATTCCCAGCAGATCGGGCCATTCGTGCATCACGTGCACGGGTATTCCAGGTTTGAGAGCATCCAGAACAAATTTCAGGGTGCTTCCGGTGGTGGCGCAGCTGTACTGAGGATAAGTGGGCACCAGGATGAATTGTTCTGCGCCCCGGTTGATGAGATCACCCAGGGTTTCCTCAGGAAAAGGATGCCAGTAGCGCATGGCCATTCCACCTATGCAAGAGGTGCCATTTTCGCTCAGTATGCGGGCCACGGTCTGAGCCTGGTCCAACGTCGTGGCCAACTGAGGTGTGACGCCATCAGGACTGACCTGCAGGTAGCGCTTTCGGGCCTTGGGGGCACGGCGCATGCTCATCAGTTGTCCCACCAGCGGACTCAATAATCGTGGCACCGGCAAGATTGCAGGATCCGAAAAGAGATTGCGCAGGAATGGTTGCACGGCAGCGGGGCCATCGGGGCCGCCCATGCCACAGAAAACCAGACCTGTGCGTTTGCCCGGGTCCAGGCGTTCGGTGGGATAAAATGCCTGCTTCGTTTTTGGCATCAAATCGTCTTTGAGAAAATGGGCCGGTCTTTATCCTGGCCCAGGTAAGTATCGAAAATCATGGCCACGTTGCGCACGAAATAGCGGCCCTTGTTTGTGATGCGCAGGCCGGTGTCATTCATTTCCACCAGGCCGTCTTCCACCAGCGGCGGCAGGGCTTTCAGGCTTTCTTTGCAGAGTTCGTTGGCCGGCGCGCCAAACTCGGCTGTGGTCAGGTTCCAGGGCAGCTCCAGGTTGCACATGATGTTGATGATGGCCAGACGGCGCAGACGGTCTTCGTCGTTGAGACGGTGTCCTTTGATGATGGGAAATTTTCCTGCATCCACCGAGGCCGACCAGCTGGCCAGATCGGGATCATTCTGCACAAAACGATCACCCACATCGCCGATGCCGCTCATGCCGAAGGCCAGCATGTGGGGCGCCGGTCTGGTGGCGTAGCCCATGAAGTTGCGATGCAGGGCGCGGTTTTGCAGAGCAACAGAAAGTTCATCGTTCTTTTTGGCGAAATGATCGATGCCGATCCAGTCGTAATCGGCCTGCCCGAACAGATCCACCGTCAGCTGGAAGAGCTGAAATTTCTCATACCCGGCCAGCATGATGGTGGTGTCCACCTTGTTTTGCA
>JAOZJV010000105.1 GCA_029935695.1 Candidatus Krumholzibacteriia bacterium
CAGGGCGATGGTTTTTCCTGCCGGATACTCTGCATTGCCTTATGTGACAGCCATCTGCAAACCGACCGAGGCTGGTAAAATTCATGAAATTATTGTCCAGGAATTGGCACGGCTTCAGATTGACCAACCAACCGATAGCGAAGAGTCAACGGCCAGAGCTGCGGTTCTGGGCCAGCTTGTTGAAGACTTGACGGATCCGGAATCGGCCCGGGATTTACTGGCCGAGTTCGGTGGTTTTGGGAAAATACCTGAAAATATTCTGGGCGATCTCTGCCATCAGGAATATGGCATTCTGACTGCGCGTATGCCGGACTATTTCAGTGCGAGCCAGCACGCCTGGACCATTGTGCTTGATATGTCTGTGGAGTTTGATGACAGCGGTGAAAACCCCTGGGTCAAGGGTACTCAATAACCGTAATCTTTTCTGGATTAAAAAACGGCCCCTCCAAAGAGGGGCCGTTTGCATCAACAGGGTCAAATGACCGGCAATGATTTACATCATGCCGCCCATGCCACCCATTCCGCCCATGCCGCCCATACCACCCATGTCGGGCATGGCAGGTGCGTCACCTTCGGGCTCATCGGTGACACAAGCTTCGGTGGTCAGCAGCATGGCTGCAATGGAAGCAGCGTTCTGCAGAGCACTGCGAGTGACCTTGGCAGGATCGATGATACCCTTGGCCATCAGGTCTTCGTACTGCATGGTGGCAGCGTTGAAGCCAAAGTTGGCTTTCTTCTCGCTGCGCAGGTGAGCAACAACCAGGCTGCCTTCGATGCCGGCGTTTTCGGCAATCATGCGCAGGGGCTCTTCCACAGCGCGAACCACGATGTCACGGCCCACTGCTTCTTCACCTTCAAGTTCCAGAGCCTTGATGTTTTTGGCAATCCGCAGCAGAGCCACGCCACCACCAACAACAATGCCCTCTTCCACAGCAGCGCGGGTGGCGCTCAGGGCGTCCTCCACGCGGTGTTTCTTCTCTTTCATTTCCATTTCAGTGGTGGCACCGACACGGATAACGGCAACACCGCCGGCCAATTTGGCCAGACGTTCCTGCATTTTTTCGCGGTCGTAGTCACTGCTGGTGTCTTCGATCTGGGCGCGGATCATGCTGATGCGTGCCTTCACGTCTCCAGCCTTGCCTTTGCCACCGACGATGGTGCTGTTGTCTTTGTCGATGGTGATCTTGGAGCATGAGCCCAGATCGGCAGTGGTGGTGTTTTCCAGCATGAGGCCGGCATCTTCACTCATAACACGGCCACCGGTGAGGATGGCAATGTCTTCGAGCATCTGCTTGCGGCGGTCGCCGAAGCCGGGTGCTTTCACTGCAGCAATGTTCAGGGTGCCGCGCAGCTTGTTGACCACCAAAGTAGCCAGAGCTTCGCCGTCCACATCTTCTGAGATGATCAGCAGAGGGCGACCCATCTGGGCAACCTTCTCTAAAATTGGCAGCATGTCTTTCATGTTGCTGATTTTTTTATCGTAGATGAGGATCAGAGGCTCATCCATTTCAACGCGCATCTGCTCGGCGTTGGTCACGAAGTAAGGGCTCAGGTAACCGCGGTCGAACTGCATGCCTTCGACAACGTCCAGTTCCATCTCGGTGCCTTTGGCTTCTTCAACGGTGATGACGCCGTCTTTGCCGACTTTGTCCATGGCATCGGCAATGAGATCACCGATGGTGGTGTCGTTGTTGGCGGAAATGGATGCCACGCTGGAGATGGTTTTTCCATCTTTGACAGGCTTGGCCATTTTCTTAAGGGCTGCAACACCAGCGACGGTGGCTGCTTCGATGCCCTTTTTCACGAACATGGGGTTGGCGCCGGCAGCCAGGTTGCGCAGACCTTCGTGGATCATGCTCTGGGCCAGGATGGTCGCGGTGGTGGTTCCGTCGCCGGCCACGTCGTTGGTCTTGCTGGCCACTTCCTTGATCATCTGGGCGCCCATGTTCTGGAAAGAATCTTTGAGCTCGATCTCACGGGCGATGGTCACGCCGTCGTTGGTCACCAGAGGTGCGCCGAATTTCTTGTCCAGGATCACATTGCGGCCACGGGGACCGAGGGTGATTTTCACGGTGTTAGCCAGTGCGTCAACGCCTTTTTTGAGCTGGTCCCGTGCATCTTCATTAAATTTAATCAGTTTAGCCATGATCTGACTCCTTATTTATGAGACCCGATAAAAACCGGGGAATTTTACTGAATCGTTGGTTCCGAACTAGCCCAAAATGGCCAGAACATCACTTTCACGCAGGATCAGGTAGTCGTTGCCATCAACGGCCACTTCGGTGCCGGCATACTTGCCGTACAGAACGATATCGCCATTTTTGACTTCCAGGGCAACGCGGTCGCCGCCATCGCTGATGGTGCCGGGGCCAGTGGCCACAACTTTACCCTGTTGGGGTTTTTCCTTGGCGGTATCGGGGATAATGATGCCACCTTTCATGGTTTCCTGGGCCAGGGGTTCGATGATAACCCGGTCAGCCAAAGGCTTGATTTTAAGAGCCATGGTATTTCTCCATCCTTGAGTTCGGGCCGGTTTCTGAGGCCAGCCGTTATAAAATCGAAACTGCGTTAGCAGTCTCGCCTTTCGATTGCTAATAGTTTGGCAATATACGGCACATCACAGAGCCCGCAAGGGAAAACCGAAGAAATTGAGGGATATTTGAGTTAGGTCTGCCATGGCTGCCAAAATGGCAGACACCCTCATTACAGAGGGTGCTTTTTTGTCAAAAAGGCAGTTTAAAGGAGGGAATCGCCTTCTGCGATGATGGGAGGGCCAATCACAGTGAATGGCTCTTCCAGCAGAAGTCTGCGGTCCAGATAAACCCGGAACTTATACAACCCTGGCTCGCGGGTCTTCTTTTCAGAAATATTGAAGCGTGTCGCGAGGGTGAAATCAGGCTCGGCAGTGACCAGGGTATCAGATTTGACTTTGTGCAAATCTTCTGCGCTGAGCCAGTTGATGACTGTTTGAAACTCACCTTCTGCCCCATTTGCCTGACGCACGTCAGCATATTTGCGGAATATTTCCTTGCCGTCAGGACGGATCCAAACCAGATGCACGGTGTAGGGACGATCGGTTTGGACATTTTCGAAATCCACAAAAGCCCGCACGTAAGACTTTTTGGTCACTTTGAATTCCTGCCCCGCACCGATGCGGCGGCCACTCTTGCGGCTCACTTTACGGCAAAGGATCGTCTCCACGGCAAAAGCATCATCAGGGCTTTCATCGGAAAGCTTGCTGGCCTGCAATTGCTGCACTTCATCACTGGTGCATCCAGAAAACAACAAGACAAAAGTGATCAGAACAAGAGGAAGCAGAAGGCGGGATTTCAAGAAATTCTCCCTGAGGCAAAGTTTTGGGCCGGACCACCAGCTTGTTGCCGGTGGTCCGAACCCAGTATTCAACGAACCCTACTTGAGCAGAGTCATTTTGCGGGTCAAGGTGCCACTATCGGTGTTCAACCGGTAGAAGTACAGCCCGGATGCAACCATTCCACCCTGATCATCCTGGCCACTCCACATTACGCTGTGGGCACCGGCAACCTGGCGTCCCTGAATCAGGGTGCGCACCAGACGGCCTTCCACATTGTAGATGCGAAGGGTCACATCCTGATCGGTGGGCACGGAGAATTTGATCTCAGTGCGAGGGTTGAACGGGTTGGGAGCGTTCTGGGCCAAAGCCACCCGACCGGCGGGCACATCACCCACGGCACTCACGCCGCCAATGGTGAAGTTGGCAGCCGAAACGGCTTCAGTGCTGTTGCCGGCGGTGTCGTGACAGATGACCTTCACCCGGTTGGTGGAGCCAGCCAGGGCGTCCACTGTCCAGTTGAAAGAGCCATTCAAGGCGCCTTCGGCGATCACCTGGTCAAAGTCGGCGCCACCGTTAGTGCTTAACAGGATTTCCACATGGACCACACCGATGTCATCGCTCTGGTTCCATTGAATATCCAGCACGGATCCCACACCCACTGATTCGCCACCGTTGGGTGTCACTACACTGACGGCAGGTGCTTCACTGTCGCTGATAAGCGGGAAGCTGGTCAGGTAGAAATCATCCACCCCGGCTTCAACTACAGAACCTTGTCCATAATCGCTGGCCACAAAGCGGAACTGAAGATTGCTGCCCAGGGTCATATGTTCGGCCAGCACAAAGTTCATTTCCTGCCAGGAGCGGTTGCTGGCTGAAGTATTTTCCAATTCAATCCAGGTGCCACCTTCGTCCATGGCCTGGACAACCCAGCTGTCTTCGCCGGGGCTGTAGCCCGTGTCGTTGGTGTACCAGCGATGATACTGGACTTCCAAACCAGCATAGCTGCTGATGTCAAACAGGGGTGACTGAAGGGTGGTTGCTCCACCGTCCACGTCATTGACGCCCTGCTCGCCGCCAACCGGATCCTGACCAGTGATCCAGCACATGGTTCCGGGATCACTGTGGTCGTCTTCAGGAGAAATTTCCGTTTGACCACTCATAACTGCGTTGGGGTCGACATTGGTCCAGATACCGGAAGAGGCAGTGTCGCCGCCAATGCCACCTGTCCAATCAGTGGCATTTTCCATCTCAGCTGTGTAGATCAACGTAGTTTCGGCAATCATGAAGCTGTGCACGTTGAAAGGAGCGCCAGCAGGTTCAACGCTGCTGAAAGCAAGCAGATCGGTGCTGGTCATCCAGTACTGCACAAGGGACCCCATGGCCTGGCCGGGGATGGAGGCAATCCAGGTATCGGCAGAACCTTCAGGCTCGAGAGTCACTTCAAAAGGACCGCCGGAGGTGCTGGATGTGTAATAGAAATGGGTTTCCTGAATACCGCTGTAATCACTCACCTGGAAAACCACATCGTAGGGACCGGAAGTATCGCCGGTGCTTTCGGGCATGGACTGCAGGTCAAAGACTGGCCCGACCATGTCCACAAGAGCAAAATCAACCACGGTTTCCATATCTTCCTGAATGACAACACCAAAAGTGGTGTCAGGAGCAAAGGAAGGATGGTGAATGGCCACATCATAGGTGCCAATTGTCAGGTTGGTCTGGTACAGACCATCCACAGTGCTCATCAGACTCAGGCCTGTTCCCAGCACACTGACGGTGGCGCCGTCCACAGGGTTGCCGTTGCCGGCGTTGGTCACGGCACCGAGCAATGTGCCCTGCGCCTGAGGAATCACCGTACGGAAAGTGATGCTGCGGCCATCGGCAAGAGGAGCCGCGCCATTGGGATGCATGTTGTAATAGCTGTACAGCACGGCATCGTCCCGGTCTTCATTCTGAATACCGACGGTGTGATAGCCGGTTTCAGCATCGGTAAGGTTCACTTCTTTGTAGTTGATGGTGATGATGCCATCGCCGGTGTCGCCTGCATTAAAGGCCGGATCCTGCAGAATAATCTGGAAGGTTTCATCCTGATTACCGGAAGGACTGTAGGCTGTACCAACATTCTCCCACTGGAGCACCAGCTGGTGGTTGGCTTCATCATACCAGGAGTAAATCCCGCTGTTGCTGCTGCGCACATACAGATCGTCCCAGAAGGCAGCGATCATGTTGTCGGGAGTGCCTGCGCTGGGCAGGGTCCAGTTGCGGTAACTGCGAATATTGGTGGCGCCAAAACTGACCCAACCGTTGGAGCAGATGGACATCACCGTGAACGGCTTGCCATAATAGTTAAACGAGAAAGGCATATCCACGACCACAACATCATCCTGGTAGCGGCTGAAATCCGTCAGTCCCACACTGGTGCCAGGGCCGCCGTTTTCGGGAGCGATTTCTACCCAGTTGTATGTCGGAGCAAATTCATAGTCGGTGTCAGTGTTGTCGAAAGCATAATAACCGTGCTTGTCCGGACCCACAGGATCGGTGCTGACGCTGCTGCCAACAGTGACAAAAACCGGCAGACTGGCGGTTCCGCCTTCAGCGAAAACAAGATCCAGGACCAGATTGGCCACATGACCAGGATAGCACTCAACACCAGCATTGATGGTGAAGGTGTTCATGGTGTTGGATGATTGCGATCCTACGGCGATGGCGCCAAAGGTGCCGCTGTCGTCTGTGACGGTGAGCCAGCGGCTGTCAGAACGCAGGGTGGCGGTGATGCCACTTGTGGGCAAGTTACCACTATTGTACAGGGTGATATCCATATTGGCTGTCTGCCCCGGGTTGATGGAGCCAATACTGAGGTGATACCCCACCACTTGGCCTGCAGGACCCTGAACAACCAGGTCCACCAGTGATGACCATGTTTCAGAGCCATCGGTGGCCACCAGGTCCAAAGCAACAACCGAGCCTCCGGCAACGGCAGGATCCACATTCACCAGGTAGCTGTCCAGACCACTGGCGGTGTTGCCACTGCCAATGTAGCCATATTCAGACGAAGCCTGGTCCACGCTGACCAATTCGTTACTGCTGAAAAGTTCAGCCGAAACGTTGCTGACACCACCGGTGCCGTAGTTGATGAGATCAATACCCAATTCGAGCATTTCGCCGGGATTGGCCTGGCCATCGCTGTTGCCATGGCTGTCGCCGTTGTTGTCATCGTCAATTTCCAGAGAAGAGAAATTAACGGATGCGGCCAGGTCGCCGACATTCACCCCACCGAGATAAGGTTTCAGGTTGCGGCCCGTGACCGTCACCAGATACTCGCCATCAATGAGACCGGAAAGCGGCAGATTCACACGGCCATTGTTGTCGGTGATGGCGCTGACTTGCAGTTCATTTTCACGGTAAACAGTGACCCGGACGCCGGCCCAGGCAATGGCTCCGTTTTTCACAGTCACCGGCAGATTGTTGGCACCAGCGGTGATGGTTGCGGGATATTCGACCGTAGGAGTGCGCGGCACACCAGACCACAAAGCAGTGGCCGGATCGCCCATGAGGTTGTTCCAGGTGGACCAGATTTCCACTTTTGTGGATTCGCGATCATTGTAGTTTCGGTACAGATGCAGCTTGCCTCGAGTCAGGCCAGGGCCCACACGGCTGTCGCCACTGTTGAGAACGCCTTCCATGACTCCCTGGAAAACACAGTTGTTGTAACGGGTGTGCGTTCCGGTGGTGGCTGTACCGATGGAGGCAATACCGCCACCGTTGGGGTTGCGGAAGAATGCTTCTGAGCGGCAATCCGTATCAGAAGAGAAACTGCCTGTGTCACAGGTAGGGATCATGGCAAAGGGCAATTTCTCACCATTGCTCAAGCTGTTGATATGGCTGGAGCTCATTCCGCTCATGCCATAATAGCCACGGTAGGTGAAGATGCTTTTACCCGAATTGATGGTTCCCATTATCTGGGTGGCAAAGTTGCCGCTCCAGATGGTGTCAACATGGGTATAGTTTAAATCCAGAAGCTGATGTTTGACCCATTGGTTGATCCAGATGCAGGAGTAACCGGAAGCACCGGGATCTCCAGCCACCGCGCCTTTGGAAAACCAGCCGGAATCGGCAGTGTAGGGATCGCTTTCGTATTTGACGATTTTTGATACAACATCTTCCAACATGGTTGTACTGGTCACCGAGAGGCGCCCCAGGTGGATGTCGGCCAGCACATCGCCGCCTTCAAGCCGGGTGTATTCGTGATCGCCTTCACCGTTGTATCCGGAAGAGTTTTCACGGTAGGTGGGAATGGAGACTGAACCGTTGGCATCGCCCACCAGTACAACAAATTCCAAAGGAATACTCAGGCTGTTGTATTGACCCTGGATATAATTCTTGATGCTGGTGGTGTTGGTTCCGGTTTCGGCCGTGCTGGCAACGATGACATTGTAACCCTGCCGGCTTCGCCAGTCGATCAGGGGCTGCAGTTTGGACAGCACCGTGGCGTTGCTGGGATAAATGATAAGATAAGAGCCAAGCCCCTGCATCACTTCGCCATCGCGCTGGTAACCAATGATTTCACTTTCGAACATACTGGCAAAAGATTCAGGGATTAAGCGGCCACTGTTGCTATTATTGCCATCACTGGAAGCCACAAATTCAAAAGTGACATTGATTTCAGAGGCAGCATCAAGTTGACCGCCGGAAGCAGACCAGACCACAGGCCGGAAACGCACGGGAACAACCCGCTCGCCTCGAAGCAGGCCAGGGCTGCCAACAGTCACCAAGGCTGGTGTATCGACTCTTTTGGTGCCCAGGTAGAAGCTGCGATCCATAGTTAAAGACTCATCACTGACATCTTTTAAACCCTGAGCAGGCCATGGGCGGAAAGTTCCATCCAGGACCTGGCTGCTGGTTTCAATATTCTTGACCTGCAGGGTGTAACCATCAGGAATGGCCACCAGGCGAGTGATCAAAGGCAGCGCGGGCTCTCCTTCGGCGCCATCCAATTCAGCACCGGGCATATTGATCAGCTGGAAATTCTCGCCGGATTTCTCCTGGGAGGTGACTTCCACATAAGGTGCCTTGAATTGAAGTGTCATCCCGGACATGGATTGATCAGCCAGGACCACAGAGGTCTCTTTGGCTGTTTGATCTGAATCCAGAGCAATGATGCTGGAGAGTTCTTCTGCCTGGACCATCGTGGCCGTAAGCATAAGAAGGAAAGCGATGGATGTGACCCGGCGCCACTGAGACATAATGTCCTCCAATCCGGAATATCCACCCCGACAGGCGGTTCCGGTTTGTAGATTAGGTTGAGAATTGGGCGAGTCCAACTCTTGTGCAGCTGGCAGGTTTCAGTGAAATCCTGAGCGAAAACCTACCTTTGATCACTGCATTATAACAGATCAGCTCTTGGTGTGTGTGAGCTTTATCTTCACATTTTCGCAACAATTAACCAGCAATGAGGCCATAAAACCAATATACGTACTCTTTTATCACGCAAACGTTACTATTTACCACTGGATCACCCCCTCGGTAATTTAGTATAATGATAGGAACAAAATTTTGCGTGCAACATCCCGCTGGTCTGAACCGGACTGTGAGTCGACAACAGAATCCGGACATGTCGGGAAATTGAAAGGATCGATTATGAAACAGCTGTTCACCCTGGCCCTGGTCTGTGGGCTTTTTACTTTCAGCCTGGCTACGGCTGGAGTTTTGCATGTCCCCGGCGATTATGCTGAAATCCACGATGCAGTCCAGGCCTGTGCTGCGGGTGATACCGTTTTGGTCGCCGCCGGCACCTATAACGGTGATCAGTGTTTCATTGTGGCTCCGGATGG
>JAOZJV010000633.1 GCA_029935695.1 Candidatus Krumholzibacteriia bacterium
TCTGCCGGGGCACCATCCCTGGGGATGCGACCAATTGGTCGGAGCTTTTGGTGTCGGATGCGGGGAATGTTCATGTTCAGGGCCCGTCAGTACAGACAAGGCGTATCTGGGCTCCATCAAGGCCATGTATCGTCGCTGATCACTGCCAGCAGGAATACCACATTAAAGGGAGCATCTCTTTACAGCTTCATGGCATAGCCAACATTCCATTCGAGATTGTCCGCACTTCCCAGCTCATGGAATCGCACGTTCAAACCGGCAAACCAGTCCTCATAGACAAATTGTTTGATGCCCAAACGCTGGTAGAATATTGGCAGGCGCCCTTCCACATCTTCGTACAAAACCTTGTAGCCCAGATGAATAATCAGATTGGTCCGGTTGGCGGTGACCTCGTAGCCGGCGAATAACGCCAGTTCGTAGTTGTCGCTGGAGGTACCGTGGGCATTGGCACCGTTGTTGTATGCGTCCAGTTCAATGAGGTCGCCCACTGATTCGTCATAACCCAGATCCAATCCAAAAACGTATCGGGATTTGCAGGAGAACTGGCGTCCAAGACCTACTGTCAGATTGGCCACTATGTAGTTCCGGTTCAGGTAGTCTTCCCGCGCAATTGGGTCAGCGATCTCATGAGTGAGATTCCGTTTCCCGGCTGAGCCACACACCGTCAGGTCCCAACCATGGGGATAGTTGCTGATTTGCCGCCTGGTGGGCATCTGAACCGGGGTGTCGGTGTCAAACTTGACGAAGATCATGGGGCCCACCGTATTGATGCCGTGATTGGGACGTTGGGAACCGCCGTTGGAGAAATGAGTGAAAGTGAGAGCACCGATCAGAGACCAGCGGTCAGCCATGCGGTATTCCACATTCGGTCCGCCCTCAATGTGCACCGAGCGGCCCAGGCCCATGGCGACATTTTGGGGGTTGTTCACCGGATCGTAAGATTCCCAGTTGTTGGTGAAACCGAAGGCTATGCCAAAATTGAAGATCCAACGGGGCGAGCGGATCAAAGGCCATTCGAAGAAACCATAAAGTGAAGTGGGGGAGCCCAGTTCCGTTTCGTTGTAAAAGTTGGCACCATACAAGCCGATTCCGTAGGTCGGGAAATTGAAGGTGTGATGCCAATCCTCGGAGCCATCGGTTTGCCAGCCAAATTCGAGTCGCGCCGATTGAAACCTGTCAATGGGCTCGCCGGCCTGGTTGTCACCTTTGAGGAAGTCATTGGTCTGGAGAACACTTCCAGCCTGGTAGGCACCGCGCAGGAAATGGGAAGAGCCGGAAAACGATTCGGTTTGCTCCTGGGCCATGACAGGGATCGCAGCCGGCAATAATACCAGGCAAAGGCCAGTCAAAATCATTCCGGGGAACAAACGAGACCAAGACAACAACGACTTCATTTTCAACCTGCCTGACTCAGGGCCAGAGTGGCCCTTGTGAATAGCTGCAAATTCCCAACATCATTTTTCCATTAAGTTGGCATTATAGTTGAGGCCCCGGCCCAAACCGGGCCGGGGCAATCAAAAAAACTACTGAACCAAAACCAAAGGCACATCAAAAGCACCATTGGAAAGGGTCACAGTGTTTTGCTGCATGTCTTCAAAAGTTCCAATGAATGATCCCACCAAATGAGTATCCGTGGATGTGCTGAGAATAATTGAACCAGCCACACAGCCCCAGAAAACATCGTCCACAGTGACGTTAATGGATGCGTCACTGCCACTGAGAATAGTGTGGGTTCCCACTGCTTTGGGAACAGTGATCATGATGACCTGATTGGCGTCAACACTGGTTCCGCCGATGATGCGTTCATCCACATCACCCAAATTTGTTGCCGATACGCTATGGCCGTAATCCAGAGCTGTGCCATCAAAAGTGAAAGTGATGGTACCATCGGGCAGAGTGCCCCCGCCACCGGGATCAGTCGGATCGTCATCATCGCCGCAACCGGCCATCAGACCCAAACCCAGAATGAGACTTAATGTCAGTGTCATTTTCAGCAGGGAATTCCATTTCACGAGCTTCATTGTCGTCCTCCAGGATAATAAGTGATTGAAAATACCAAAGATATACTTCGGCGAAGATTCTTTGGGGTTGATCATAATAAATGGAATTATTCCCATTCAATAGTCCCAGGTGGCTTGCTCGTCAGGTCGTAAGCCAGCCCACTGATCCCTGGCAGAGCCCAAATGGATACCCGCAACTCATCCAGCAATTCCTTCGGCAGCCGAGCCGCAGTGGCAGTCATGGCCCGCTCGCTGTGAATAGGCCGCAGAATGCAAAGCTCTTTTCCCTGTCCGTCAATTTCCAAAGGCACCAACACGGTGGGGCATTGCCAGATCTCCGCATAAAGCCCGTGGCGTCGCAGAGCGTCCATCATCAGGAAGTCGCATTCACGCAGCAGATCCAGCCGGTCAGACGTCATAGTGGCGGCCAGGGTGCGCATGGTGGTGGGCAACTTATCACTCAAATTCCACAAGGTCCGGTTG
>JAOZJV010000634.1 GCA_029935695.1 Candidatus Krumholzibacteriia bacterium
TGTCAGATTAACACATTTTTCAACTAATTTGCATATAAAATCGGAATTTTCCCATCAGGTTTGCTATACTGCCGCGCAAAACTACCATCCCCGATTCGAAAGGTCCTCCCGAACTCATGTCCAACTCCCAAACTCACGACCCCTTGGCGGGCCGCAAGTCCATCCTTGGCTTCACCATGGGCTATTGGATGCTCAATGGTGTGGAAATGTTCGAGCGCCTGGCCTATTACATGGTCCGCTCGGTGGTGGCCATTTACATCATGCAGGCCGACGATCCCGGTGGATTGCATCTGACGGCGGCGGACAAAGGCACCATCTACCTGGTCTGGTTCGCCTTCCAGTCGGTTCTGCCCACTTTCACCGGTGGTTATGCCGATCGGTACGGGTACAAGAAAACTCTGGCCTTTGCCATCACCCTGAATGTTATCGGTTACATACTGATGGCAACCCAGACGACTTTCATGGGCTTCACCATGGCAATTATAGTGTTGGCTACGGGAACTGCGTTCTTCAAGCCATCGTTGCAGGGATCCCTCGCCCAGAATATCACACCGGATAAGAGCAGTATGGGCTGGGGCATTTTTTACTGGGTTGTGAATGTGGGGGCGGCCATTGGTCCCATCGTTGCCCGATTTGTGCGCACTGATTTGGGATGGCCCACACTTTTCTATATTGCCGCAGCGACCATGTCTTTGAACTACCTCATGCTTTTCACCTTCAAAGATTTTTCCAGCGGCGCGGACAAAACCGAATCACCAGGCCGGGTGATGATCAACACCCTGAAGAATCTGGGGGATGCGCGTTTGATCACCTGGTTGCTCATCATGAGTTGTTTCTGGCTGATGATGTACACCCTGTGGGATCTTCAACCCAACTTCCTGACCGATTGGAACGACAGCCAGGGCGTGGCCGGTTTCTTCCTTTCCTCACCATTTCCCGATAGCTGGGTTTACCAGACAGATCGCGGTCTGATGGTGCCTCAGGAAATCCTGATGAATCTGAATGCGGTGCTCATCGTGCTGCTGGTCATTCCCATCAGCTGGTTCGTGCGCAAGCTGCGGACGCTGGAATCCATGGTCATCGGTATGTGCATGGCGACAGCCGGTGTTCTGGTGGGTGGACTGACCAACGTGGGTGGAATTTTCCTGCTGGGAGTGGTGGGGTTCAGCCTGGGCGAGATGTTGACCGGACCCAAAAAGAATGAATATCTGGGTCTGATTGCCCCTCCGGGAAAGAAAGGGTTGTATTTGGGCTACGTGAATATTCCGGTGGGTATTGGCGGCATGGTCGGAGCCAAAATGCAGGGATATTTCTACGGGAATTTTGGTGAGAAAGCCGTCCTGGCTCAAAAATACCTCGTCGAACACACCAACTTTGCTGACGGAAAAATATGGGATGGCAAGGTTGCATCTCTGGATGCTCTGCTGGGTGTGCCGCGCACCGAGGCATTTGTGCGCATGTGTGATGTGACGGGAATGGACCCGGTGGCTGCCACGGAAATGTTATGGACCATTTACAATCCCCAGTACAAGGTATGGTTACCATTTGCAGGGGTTGGAGTGATGGCCATCATTGCTTTGGTGGTGTTTGCCCGCATGGCACGCAGGTGGAATGACATGAATGCCTAGGAAAGTATTCTGCTGAAAACCGGGATCATGGTTTCGACCTTGATCCCGGTTTTTTTGATGGGCCAATGGGGTTTAGTTTTCCCAATCCAACAAACGCTGCTCCCCTTCAAGAGACCTGATCTCACTGACTTCCTGGGTCACTTCAATGACCCCTTTATAATTTCCTGACGCATCTCGCACGGCAAAATATCGGATATAAAGGAAGTGCCCCCGCATCTGAATCCAGAAATCGGCATGGCTTTTTTTGCCCGACTTAAAGGCATCCACAATTTCTTCCACGATGTGCACACTCTTGGGTGGATGGCAATATTTAACCTGGCGGCCGATGATGCCTGCACTGCGGGGAAAAATCCGATCGGCAGCCTTGTTGTAGTATTTCACTTCATCGTGTTCGTCCACGAAGGTGATGTCCACGGGCAGATGGCCGAGCATCAGGTTGATTTGTTCAGGTGAGAGGAATCCTTCATCCAGATTGATGGCGCCCACGGCGCTGGCGCGCGGGCCGGCTCCGGAAAAAGGAACTGGCCCGGCATCATTGTTCTCAGGAGCGTCACTGGCCAGGGCCTGAGGTTTTGTTTTTTTCTCAGGTTGCCAGAATTCGGGTTTTTCAATAAGGCAGTAGCCAATTTCTTCAGATCCCCGGGCCACCTGGCCCCATTCTTCATCCGTGAGCATTTCCAGGGCCGAGGGCAGGAGAATTTTCTCTTCCTTGAATACCATTCCCGCCACGGCCATCAGCATATCCGGTTCCACCTCGGCCAGTTTATCCAGCTGGTTTTCGCTGACCAACTGGGCGCACACCTTGATGGCTTTGCGGATGTCGTCATGCATGGTCCACATGACTTTGGAGGGCT
>JAOZJV010000635.1 GCA_029935695.1 Candidatus Krumholzibacteriia bacterium
GTGGGGCTATTCCATTTTAGACATTCCACGGTCGATCAAAGCTCCAGATTGCTCTTCATATCCACAACCAGGCATTGGTCAACCACACCCTGCACAGAACCCGCCTTCAGAAATTTTGCCTCGTGGGACATGGTCTGCTCCATATCGCCGGGGACGACCTCCGGACGAGTGAAACGAAGGAGGAAAAAGATGACCTTTGATGTAATCAGTAAGCCACCAGTGACAGCACATGACTGGGCATTGCACCGGTACGGGATTATCAGCCCTGCGGTCTCTATCAGCGTTGGTGAAAAGATATCTGACATCCTTGCCGGGCAGGCAGCTCAGGTTCACAGGCGCCCCGACGGTACTGTTCATCGCTATAACGTGGCCACCTTACGAGTTTGGTTCAGCACTTACCTTGCCGATGGTTTTGATGGCCTGAAACCAAAAGTTCGCTGCGATAAAGGGACTTTCCGTTCCATTGATGAAGACAGCCAGGAAATCATCATCCGTCAGCGCAAATTGATGCGCAATATGAGTGTTCAGCTGTTTTGGGAAACGCTGCACCAGGATGAATTATTGCCTGCCGGAACCCGGATCAAAAAAGCTACTATGCACAGGTTCTTGAAAGCAGAGGGTCTGGCCAAGCGAGCTGCCGGTCCAGCCAGGGCCCGCTCCAAATATGAGACGCCTTTCACCAATGACCTGTGGATTGCCGACTATATGCATGGGCCCAAGGTTCTTCATGAAGGCCAAAAGCGAAAAGCGATCCTCTGTGCAATCATCGATGACCACAGCCGGGTTTTGGTTGGTACCCGTTTTTCTTTATCCGAGCAGGTTGAAGACATTTTGACTGTTTTTCGTGAAGCTATTGTGAAATATGGAGTCCCGAAGAAAATTTTCGTTGATAATGGTCCGTCTTTCAGGGCCGGTTACCTGCGGGAGGTCTCAGCCCGTATCGGTTGTACGCTTCTTCACAGCCAACCCTACGACAGTCCTTCCCGTGGCAAAATTGAGCGTTTCAACCGGACAGTGCGTCAGCGATTTTTGCCCCGGCTGCCCGATGGTCAAACCCTGACCCTGGACGAGTTGAATGATCGATTTGCCCAGTGGTTGCATGAAGATTACCACCACCGTCAGCATGCTGGCATCAACAAAATGAAACCCATGGACCGGTTATTTGCTTCTGTGGAATTTACCCAGATCAAGCGCATGAGTGAAGTGGAACTTGACCACGCTTTCATGGGCCGATTGGTTCGCCGGGTCCGCAATGACTCTACAGTCCAGGTCAACAGCAAGTTTTATGAGGTTCCGCCTGAGTTCATCGGCTCCCGCTGTGATTTGCGTTTTCCTTTGGGCAAACCGTTGGATCTTTTTCTTTATCAGGATGACAAGCCGGTAACCAGGATCAAGGAAGTTGACCTGGCCGATAATGCCCGGTTCCATGCCCATCGTATCAAAACAGGAGTCATCCAGAACCAGGAGGAGCAGTCATGATTGCAGCGAGGTTCGGCTTAAAGAAAATGCCTTTTGACAAAAGCATATCCACCCGAGATCTGTACCCAAGCCCAGGGTTGACGGAGCTGTCAGAGAGACTGGAAATGTCCAAATCAGCCCGTGGGGTGATGCTTCTGACTGGAGACCCGGGGTTGGGTAAAACCGTGGCAGTGCGAAAGTTCGTCGACAGCCTCAACAGTGAGCGATATGTGTGTTGCTATCTACCTTTGGCCACCGTGACAATCCTTGATGCCTACGGGCAGTTGAATCGCGCCTTGGGCGGCACATCGGTCTCTTCAAAAAGTCAGATGTTCGAGCAGATCCAACGCGGGGTAGCGGAGCTTGCAGGTCAGGGTAAGCAACCGGTCATCATCTTCGATGAGGCAGATCTGTTGAAAAACGCGATGTTCGACGAGTTGAGAATCTTGCTCAATTTTGAAATGGATAGTCAGGATCCGCTTTTGTTGATTCTGGTTGGTCAGCCTCGACTGCTGGCCACGTTATCGATGCGGATCCACCTGCCGTTCCGGCAACGGGTGGCCATGAGGTACCGGATGCCTCCTATGGATGAAAAACAGACCCGTGGTTATGTGGAGCATCATCTGAAGCTTGCCGGCCGTTCGAATGGGTTGTTTACGGACGAGGCGATGAATCAGCTTTTTGTTCAGTCCGGTGGAGTGCCTCGGGTTATTGGCAACATTGCCTTGGCGGCGATGACAGAGGCGGCTATGGCAGGCAGAGATCTGGTTGAGCTGGATGAAGTGATCACTGCGAGCAAGGAGGTTGTGTAATGGCTCGATGTAAAAACCAAGGGCACTGGTCTGACGAGCAACGCAGGGCGGTGACCGCGGAGCTTGAAGCACACCTGACAGAAGTGTTGGATGAGGCAGGGCGCCTGAATGGAAAGGCCCGGCAGAAGCTAAAAATGGCCGAGGATTTACTTGGCCGCCTGACAGGTTATTATGACCAGCAAGCAGAGGATGAGCTGCCTTTCTGATCAG
>JAOZJV010000636.1 GCA_029935695.1 Candidatus Krumholzibacteriia bacterium
ACATAGTTGGGGAAAAAGGCGAAAGCGACGGTCGTTACCGTGGCGATGCCCAACATGACCAGATTGAGTTTTTGCACCGAAAAGCCTGTTACTCATGCGCGTCATCCCTTTCTTCGGTTGCACAACAGCCCTGGTCGTCCACGATGGCAAACGGATTGGCTGTCGCTGGTGTTGGCTCCACCTCTTGTCGGGCGGCCTTGACCACTCGATTCACATTGCCCAAACAGCATGAACCCTGGGGGTTCGTTTCTCCACAACGGTCCAGTCCCTGTTTACATTTAGCCGCGATCGTGGCCGGAATTCCGCTCTGCCCCTTTTCCTGAATTTCCTTTTCAAAATCCACCGCATCGTGGTCAAAACAATAGCATATGGGCCGCGGATCCGATGTTTCCTTCATGCCGATACGAACTTTCAATTCGCTCTTGTCAACCATCCCTCCGGTCTCCGGCTGGAACCAGGCTACTGGACAGGTCGGAGTGGGGCAGTAGAAGAACCCTTCCCGCGACTTTAGGCGCTGGAGTACGGTATCCTGGGCCAAAGAGTCTACGGTCAATTGTTTGATGGGGTGTCCCTTGACGCCACATGTGGGGCAAATCATTCCGGTCATGTTTTATTTTTCTTTCCAGGCCAGTTTTTAGAGTGTCCTACTGTCATCGCGTTCATTGGGCTTCCCTCGGCGTTGGTAGAAATATAACCACGTACCTTGGTACGGGGTCAAGATACGACAAAAAATAGTGGTCGCCCAAGCAAGAAATATATCTGCGGATGAGGGATTATTAGAGATGAACAGGGATATGGTTTCCAGTTTTTTCTGATTAAATGGCGATTTGTTGCATATTTTCTTTGCAGTTCAGATTTGAATTGAGAGAGTTCTCGATTTGGGTTCCGAATGGGGAGCCAATCTTTTTTTATATCTATATGTTTCAAAATGGTTTGGGCTGAAAACGGGAACGTTGGGGGTTTGGATCGAACCCCTAAAATCTGTGTCAAAACTCTCAGAATCTCTGGTGTACAGCGCTCTCCTGGTTTACAACACCGTACCGATTCCACCCCAAACGCCGACGCCCAGTCAAGCTGATGGATCATCCCCGCTTTCTCGAACTCGCTCTGCAGGAATCCCAGGAGAGAAGTACTGGAGTCAGTTCAACCCGGAAGGTCCTTGCCGGCCTTTACTGCCTCCGCTTCTGTTGCTCCTGAAGTACTTCACTCATGGGCTTCAGTGGTTCAACCGAAAAGACGAACTCCACGGGTAATCCGAAATACTCACTGATGCGGAATGAGAGATCCAGACTCGGGTTGTATTCCTCTCGCTCCAGGTATCCAACCGTCTGGACATTGACCCCAATGATTTCGGCCAATTCCTTGCGGGATATGTTCCGCTCCTGTCTCAGCACCGCGATCCGGTTGAACATCTTGCGGCCCTTCATGACAGGTCACCAGGAACCTCAAGCTCGGTCCAGGCCAGGATGGTGCCGGGCAATGTATGGGCAAGATAGATCAGACTGGTCGCCAGAGGAATCGTGATCAAAAAGTCCAGTGAGGAAACCAGCCGAAAAAGTACAGCGTGGGTCATGATGATCGCCAGACAGATCACGGTGAATCCCGCATAGGCTCGACCGAGGGTGTTGTGGGTGAGCTGCAATTCCCGTTCATCCAGAACGGCGGCATCGGCATGGGTCAACTTCCAGAGGCCAGATTTCACGTGGGTCGGAATGAACGTGGCGATTACGAGAAAAAAGGCCGAAATGCCAACCGCATCCACGATGTGGGAAGCGTCTCTTTGCTGGAACACATAGGTGAAGCACACATTCATGACCACCAACGACAGGTAGTTGACAACAACGAGATTTCTCCGTTTGGACTGGGTTTTAGGGTGTGTCATTTGATCTTCCCCCAGGTTGAATCATTTCCGGGCTGTGTTTATTTGTTTTGAGCTGTTGTAAATATACGCAATAAGGTGGGTTTGTGCAATGGTTTTTTTAAAAAACTGGTCTTGCCTGCAATAACCGGCATATCGAAAGTAGTACTACTCGTAGCCGGGGGGGGACTGTCAGATTTCGCTCCAATCGCGGACACTTCGAACCAGCACAGGGAGAGTCAAATACAAGGTTGAAGTTCACGCTAGTGATCATGCGCCCATTGATCTGTCAGCGATTCCCAGGCCCTCGACAGTAATGCCAACTGGTTGTTTCCCAACCAGGTCCAAGGTTAAAGCCAGTTGGAAGTCCATACCATTTAAGAAGTTACCTGAGCCAGGCTCATCCCACAGATCCCGCAAAAAAATTTTTTAAAAAAAAACTAAAGAAATAATTATTTCCTTTCGATAAAAAGTTAACAACAGGTATCGAAGAGTTCATTACAAGCTGAAGACTGCTTTAGAAAGGATTGAGAAATGAAAAACTTAACTTTGGGTAAAAAAATTGCGTTTGGCTTTGGGGTCCTGATTTTGATCAGTGGCGCTCTCGGCGGTATGGGGGCCT
>JAOZJV010000637.1:0-656 GCA_029935695.1 Candidatus Krumholzibacteriia bacterium
AAAATGTTCGGAAGGATCCGCATTGCCAATTATCTCATGCTGCTGGTTGTCTTGACCATCGGATTGAGCCTGCCGGCTTTGGCCCAGAATGAGCTTGAGCCCGCACCTGAATTCATGGGTCGCCCCATTTCCCTTGATGTGCAGGATGCTGACATCGGCACTGTCCTGCGCTCTTTGTCCAGTTTCTCGGGAAGCAACATTGTTGCCTCACCGAGAGTTGAAGGCAAAGTCACCGTGCGTTTGGAAGAGGTGCCCTGGAAAGAAGCCATGAGTGTTATTCTGCGCGCCCACAGCTTCGATTTTGTCGAAGAACACGGTGTGTTCCGCATCGATACGGCCGAGCAATTGCGCGGTGAGAAGCTGGCCGTTGAGCGTTCCCGCAAGCAAGTGGAAGAGCTGGCTGTTCTGGAACTGGGAATGGTCTCTCTGCACTACGCCAACGCCGAAGAGGTGAAGGACAGTCTCGAGAAAATGCTCACCGACCGTGGCAGTATCGACATCGATCAGCGAACCAACAGTCTGCTGGTCAATGACATCACCGAAAGAGTGGGTATGATCACTGCCATGGCAGTGAAATTGGATTCCACCACACCACAAATCGAAATCAACGCCCGGCTGGTGGACATGAACATCAGGGCCACCCGCGAGTTGGGGAA
>JAOZJV010000637.1:666-2479 GCA_029935695.1 Candidatus Krumholzibacteriia bacterium
GTGTGAACAACTTCCAACCTTCCGGGAGCAATATTGTCGGTAACGCGGTTGTCGATAATACATTCCAAAATCCAGCCGTGGATGTGGCCGTGGCTTCTGTGCAGGATTGGGGTGAGTTGATGGTCAAGGTGCAGGCTCTGGAGCAATCCAACGACGCCAACCTCATCAGTAACCCAGTGATCACCACCACGGATAATCGTGAAGCCAAGATCCTTGTGGGTCAGAAAATTCCTCTGATCGTGGCTGATGAAGCCGGCAACGCCATCACCCAGTTGACCACCATTGGAATCATGTTGCAGGTGACTCCGCACATCAACAGCGAAGAACATATCACCCTTGATATTCACAACGAGGTGAGTGATTTGTCCAGCCAGGCCACTGTACAGGGTGGTGTGATCATCAACACCAGTGAATCCGATACCCGGGTGGTGGTTGAAGATGGCGAAACCGCCATCGTCGCAGGGTTGATCCGTAAGGTCGAAAGTGAACTTGAGAGTGGTATTCCCGTGCTGAAGGATATTCCTTTGCTGGGAGCCCTGTTCAAGCACTCGAGTAAGACACGCGATCATCGTGAACTTGTAATTTTTGTCACACCGCACATTGTGACCAACGAATACATCCGGCGAGCCAAGCTTGTTCCTGAAGGGAACGTGGAGTTTGAACCGGAAGAACTGGCTGATTTTAAATAACAGTTTTGTTCATTGATCAATGCCCTCTCGGATTGCCATCCGGGGGGGCTTTGTATTAGAATACTCTCATGTGGACTTCATTCATCGGATTCATGGCCAGCGGAAAATCGAAGGTGACGGCGAATCTATTGGCCAGCACCAGTCGTCCCGGTGTGTCTGTTGATCAAATGGTGGCCCAGAAGCTGGGGCGCAGTATTTCGGAAATTTTTGAAAAGCATGGGCAGGCATCTTTCCGGCAGATGGAACTGAAGGCTCTGGCTGATCTGGATCCTTCACGGAATCTCATTGTCGACACCGGTGGCGGCATCGTTGAGACCCCCGAAGCGGTGGCTATGTTGCGCGCAAATGGTGTGGTGATCTGGCTGGATTGTCCCTGGGAAGTGGTGCGGGCCCGGCTCAAGAAAGCCCCCGGAGGTGTGCGCCCGCTGGTGGGCGAGTTGGGCTGGGAAGGCCTGGAAGACCTTTTTCGCCACCGCCGTCCCCTTTATGCTGCCGCTGCAGATTTCCGGCTGCATTCCGAAGGTGATTTGGAAAACCTTTCCCGAACAGCCATGCTGCGCAGCATTATCTGGCAGCGGCATTTCGAAAAGAGCAAGTCATGAGGGTTGTGGCCGGCCAGTGGCGAGGGCGCAAACTGGTGTCACCCAAAGGCGACCTTATCCGGCCCACTGCCGACCGGGTCAAAGAAGCCATGTTCTCGATTCTGGGACCGTTAATCAGGGAAAGCCTGGTTTTGGACCTGTGCTGCGGCGCCGGCGGTTTGGGTATTGAAGCGCTCAGCAGGGGTGCCCAACGTGTTATCATGCTGGATTCCCACCGCAAATCGCTGAATCTGGCCCGGAAAAATCTGGAACTGTGCGGTGCTCAACCGGGCTCTTTTGAATTGATCAAGGCCGATGCAGAGGTTTTTTTCAACAGCTGGAATCCGCCCTCTGACGATACACCCTGGCTGCTGCTGACTGATCCGCCCTATCATTCGAGCCTTGCAGAGGGTATTTTGGCTAGGTTGGTCCACGGTGATCCCCATCCGGGTTTTTTGGCCGGGGTGATCGAGCACGGGGATATCTCCGCTTTTGAAGAGGTGGATGAAGGTCCCTGGCGCATCAGCAATCGCCGTTATCGAT
>JAOZJV010000106.1 GCA_029935695.1 Candidatus Krumholzibacteriia bacterium
TGTACTTGCTGCACACCACGGGTGAGCTTTTTCTTTCGCCCATCGGACTTTCCATGGTGACGAAATTGGCACCCAAACACATGACCGGCAGCGCCATGGGAGCCTGGTTTTTGAGCTTTGCCTTCAGCATGTATGTGGCGGCTGCATTGGCCAAATTGACAGGCAGTGAAAGCGGAGCGGCAGTGGACCTAACTCCAGCCGAAGGACTTGCCCAGTATGTGGGTATGTATGGCAAAATGGGGTGGGTCACTGTGGGTATCGGGGTGGCGCTGGTCCTGTTGTCCAAGCCCCTGAACAAGCTGATGCACGGAGTGGAATAGGGTTTCACTCGGAGATTGGCACAGAGAGTCGCAAATTACTTGTTTTCAACCCATAGCTTGGGTTATGATGATCCAGTCGGATCCTATGGCGGGGCTTTCGTCACGACGAAAGCCCCGTTTTTACGCCCAGTTCCAATCCTTCGGAGGCGATAATGTCTAATGTCCAAACGGAGAAAGGCCACCCCAAAGGTCTGTACTCCCTCTCCTTCACCGAAATGTGGGAGCGTTTGGGTTTCTACCTGATGCTCGGTATCCTCTTTCTTTACATCATCGACACTGAGCGCGGTGGCCTGGGATTTTCTCGTGGCAAAGCCGCTGAGATCTATGGCACCTACATGGCTTTTGTGTATTTCACGCCTTTTGTTGGCGGGATGATCGCCGATCGTCTGCTGGGGTATCGCCGATCCGTGCTGATCGGTGGCATTCTCATGGCCGCGGGTTACTTCGCTTTGGGTGTGCGCAGCATGCCCTCTTTTTATGCGGGGCTGGCTCTGATCTGTTTTGGAAATGGCTTCTTCAAGCCCAACATCTCCGCCATGGTGGGCAATCTTTACGATGCCGATGACCCCAGGCGGGATGCTGGTTTCAATATCTTCTACATGGGTATCAACGTAGGTGCGACCATCAGTGCTTTGCTGGCCGCTCCTCTGCGCAATCTGTGGAGCTTCAATATGGCATTCACCGCCGCCGGTGTGGGAATGCTCATTGGTGTTACCGTGCTGATTCTGAGCTGGAGAGGTTTGGCAACAGCTGATCGTCAGCCCGAAACTGCTGAAGGTGATTTCGGCTTGAAACAGATGACCATGATTATCCTGGCCCCTGCCGCTGTGTTTGGTGTGGGAGGCTATTATCTGGGGAATGTGATTCCTTTGGTGCAGGATACTATTGGCTCCATCACCTTTGCCTTTCTGATCGCCATGCTTCCCATCGGCTTCTATTTCTTCAACCTGGTGAGGACCGCTTCGCCAGAAGAAAAGCCCGGTCTGGGTGCATTGATTCCCGTTTATGTGGCTGGTGGCGCATTCTTCATGGTGCTGCACCTCAGTGGTGGCCTGATCACCATTTTTGCCGAAGACAACACCAACCGCCAGGCGGAATGGATTCCCACGGCTACTGAGTTCTACGCTCAGAAGGCCATGCCATCCTACTACATCAATGCCGGACCGGAAGTGCTGCGTCCAGACGAGAGAACTCTACTGGTGGTTCCCGGTGAAGCCGAGTCCATGTTTGGCGCCCGTATTCTGAGCGAGAGTGTCGTCAAAGAATTGCGCACCAACCTGGCACACGGTGTAACGGTGAATGACTATGCCGGTCAGGAGAATCTTGAAGGTGGATTGGCTTGCAAGGTTTTCCCGGACGACAACGTGAAAATCAGCACCGAGCGTGACAGCCACGGTGTGGCTACAACCAGTGTGAAAATTTCCCCCGAAAACACTGTTAAATTGGGTGAAGTGGTGCTCAGTCGCACCATTGACGGTCACGAAACTTCCTTGGTGATGGTCAGCCAGGGCACCTACGACAACGTGTATGCTGGTGCTGAACAGGGTGCGGACCGTTTGGCTCCGGGCAAGTACGTGCGCCTCTTGAATGCTGAGATGATCACCGGATTCTTCAATCCCATTTTTGTGGTTATCTGCACGCCGCTGGTGGTTTTCTTCTTTGCCTTCATGGCCAAGAAAGGCAACCCCGTCAGTACGGCCCGTAAAATTTTCCTGGGTATGATCATCACAGCAATTTCATTGCTGGTGGTGGCCCTTGGTTCGTACCTCGGAGGTGGGGGATCTAGCAAAATATCCATGATGTGGTTGATTGGGTATTACCTGATCATCACCCTTGGCGAACTTTGCCTGTCGCCCATGGGCCTGTCCCTGGTGACGAAGTTGTCCCCCAAACGTCTGGTTGGTCTGATGATGGGTGGCTGGTTCCTGGCCACGGCCATCGGCAACAAGATGTCTGGTTTCATCAGTGGTTTGGAAGCCGGAACCCAGGTCTTCGTGATCCTGGCCATTGCCATGTTTGGTGTGGCGGCCTTCATCTTTGCCATGCTTCCAAAGCTGAATGCAGCAATCAAAAAGTACGGCGCCTGATAAACGTTGATTGAGGAAGGCCCGGGCCGTTTGGTCCGGGCCTTTTTATGACACAAATATGACACTGTTATCCTAGAGATTCCGGCCTCAATAGTGTATTTTACACCTGAATTGAGCAATTCGATCCAACGATTGATCCAGCGACGAAAGGTCCTGTCTTGAAACGTCTGTTCCTGCTGTGGTTTGCCACTTTCATCATTACGGTTTCTTTCCTGGTTTACCAGAAAATGTCCGGCCCCACCTATCCCGTGCGTTACAACGTTGAAGTGGGCGGCGAAACCCTCAAGGGTAAGTTCCTCCGTTCCGGCGATATCCATGAAGATCTGGAACTGGCCATCAATACAACCAATGAAAATGTTCAGGCCGATTTGGTCTGGCAGCGTTTCCCCATCAAGGACGGCTGGACGCGGGTGGCTTTCATCCGGGACGGCGGACAATTGAAAGCCTATCTGCCCAAACAAGGCATGGCCGGAAAAATTGAATACCGGGTTGAAATCAACAACGGCAGCGACAAGGTGGTCATTCCCCCTGAAGAAGCAGCCGTGGCCCGCTTCAAGGGCACCGTGCCCAATCTCGTGCTGGTGGTGCACGTCATCTGCATGATCCTGGGAATGTTCTTCAGCAACGCTGCTGGTTTTGATGCTTTAACCGGATCGCACCAGCTGAAAATCCTTTCCCGACTCTCTTTCGGATTCCTGTTGGTTGGAGGGACGATCCTGGGTCCCATTGTCCAGAAATATGCTTTTGATGCTTACTGGACCGGCTGGCCCCTGGGCACCGACTGGACAGACAACAAGCTGGCCGTAGGCGCCCTGGTGTGGCTCATCGCCATGATTGCCACCTGGAAGTCTACTCCTGAGAACAAAGCCGGTCGCTGGCTTACTGTCCTGGCTATGGTTGTCATCTTTGTGGTCTATGGTATTCCTCACAGTATTCATGGTTCAACTTTGGATTATGAGAGTGGGGAGCATATTCAGGTCATGGTTCAGGGTTTGAATTCTGTTTTTGGGTAGTTGAAAAACCAAGAGGCTGTGTGGATGAATTTGGCGAGGTCCTCGTCGCAGGGCTCCTGCGGAGTACGCCAAATTCATCCACACAGCCTCTTGGTTTTTAGCAACACCAAATACAGAATTACAAATAGGAGTTGTGAACTGACCGCCTCTACCTGGCGCAAGCTTGTGTTGCAGATAAATGATGTGCTGCCTTAAAATGGGTATCTGTTACAATATATTGAATTTCATCTTAGAAAATGGTGGGCTAAGTTGCACAAACGATTTCAACAATTAGGCTCCATCCTGGTCATTGTCATTTTGGCTCCCTTTCTCTTTTTGGGGGGACCGGAAACTACTTCTTCCCCTGTTTTTCCTGCAATTTGGAACTTGGGCCACCTCCTTATTTTTGCAGCCCTAACGGTCTGTTTTCGCCTTACATTTTTTAAAACTGAATTTCAACCAGGTTTTGTGAAATTTGTCTTCTTCAGTTTATTGGTTCTTTTTCTCGGTGTAGCAATCGAATGGGCACAATATGGTTTGAATAGAAATCCTGATTGGCACGATATCTGGCGTAACCAGCTTGGTGCCTGGTTGGCCTGGAGTGTTCTTGCTCGCCCATCTAATCCAGTCAAGTGGGGAAGGATTATTCTTGGTGCTTTCCTGTTATTTGAAATATTCCTGATCTTCCAGGTTGTTTGGATTGATTGGAAAATCCAAAATCAACTTCCAATTATTTCAAGATTGGAAAAGGAATCTGACTTGGAATATTGGGGCGGAAATATCTCTCTTTCACAGGATGTAGCTGCCATTGGGAATTCAAGTCTCAAAGTCACTCTGACGACAACAAAGTACTCGGGAACAGGTTTAAAATACTTTCCGTATGATTGGCGAAACTACTCTTTCCTGGAATTTGAAGTTTATAATCCAGATCCAGATCCACTCCGTTTAACCCTTGTAGTTAGAGATAAAACCCACGACCAGGAAGGGTATAATTACTATAATCGCTACAATGACGGTATATTGGTTATCCCCGGGTGGAATCATATTGAGATTCCCCTTGAGGACATTCAGAATGCTCCCAAAAATCGCAAAATGGACATGAAAAATATTATTGGTCTTGGGTTATTCGCAACAAACTTAGAACAACCCAGAGTCATTTATTTTGACGATTTCCGTTTGAAATAAACTCGATAATCCAAACTACAAATACTAATCCTCTGGAATACAAACCTTCCCCTGAGAAGCCGCAATGAGGGTTTTTATCAGGACCAAGAGAATGATCAAGCTTGTGCCGATGGTCATGACAAAGGCTGCCTGCTTGAAAATAATGAGACCACTGGCTTTGAACATCATGACGATGCTGAGGGTGAATGCACACAAGGGGAAGGTGTAGCCCCACCAGCTGAGGAAGAAGGGGACTTCCTTGAATTTGGTGATCATCGTCAACAGCATCAGGACGGTGAAAACGCCGAAGTAGAAAAGAACTCTCGCGGCGGGATCAAGGGTGTGGGTCAGCTTCATGTAGCTGATGAAGCCCACGGCCGGAGGAGCCACCAGGATGAACAGGGTGGGCAGCAGTTTTTGCGGCATGGGGTGATGGAAAAAGATGCGGTTGATCAGCACGGCCAGCAGCAAAACCCAATAGAGGATGCCGATGGCAAAAAAGAACCAGGAAATTTCCGGGTGGAAGTGATCCACACCGGCGACGGGAACCAACAGCGGACCCACCACGGGAATGAACCAGGCGGGGTTGAAGGTTTTCAGGTCGTACTGGTTGTGGAACCAGTTGTGCAGGATGGTCAGCAAAAGGAACAGGTGCAAGGGGGTGCCAATGAGCCAGCAAATCTTGGAAATTGTGATGTACCCAGCCTCAAGGTAGCCAATGCTCAGCAAGAGAAAACAGATGGAAATGGCTGGAAAAAAATTGATGCGGATGGGGTGCAGAAAGTCTTTCTTCACTTCAGCGGGATAACGCAGAGAGCGGGCTCCATAGGCCATCATCACCACGGCGAACCATCCGGTGGAACCAAAGAGGATGCTCTGGCCAATGGGAAGATCCACATGGAAGAGATGCTGGAATTTCAGGTAGACGATGGCAAGACCAATCAAACCCATCACCGATGGCAGCAGGGTGATGGGGAAATGCTGAAGCTTGGAACCGCTGTGGGTCTCGGTCATGGCAGGTGCCTCCGGTTAAGTTTCGAATCCATTTGATTTGAAATATAGTATGAGTTATTTTCCGGACCAAGTAAATTGAGTATTAAGTGAATTAATGACAAACACATAGCTCTATAGGAGGCTTTTAAAATGAGTGAACCACGCAAGACTCTTTTGATCAACTTAATCAGTTGCAACGGCTTTAACGTTGGAAAGGCCATTCGCATTGGCCGAAGATTTTTGGCTGCCGATTGGCGGGTTGTTCTGTCCATGAATATTGAAGCGGTCAAACTTCTGGATCCTGCTGTGGGGAAAGAACTCTGTCCCGTGGCCGGAAAGCCTCTGATGAGTTTGGTTAAGGCATTTCAGGTTGATGGTGGTCGGGTTCTGGTGGGAACAGAATGCTTGTCTCTTGCCGGCATGGGAGAGGATCAGTTGTTGCCGGGCATGGAATTGGCTAAATTCCCCGTGATGGAAGAAATTCTGGGCCAGCCAGGGACCAGGACAATGACCTGGTGATTGGTTTTTGATTAAAGGGACTTCCGGGAGAGCCGAATATGGTTGATGAATTCAAATAACCATTTTCTTGCCTGGAGGCTCAAAATGTCGATTTTTACGTCCTTTAAAGCCAAGCTCATCCTGGGTGGCATTGTCTTGTCCGCCATTCCGCTCTTTGTGGTGATGGGTATGACGATTCAAAACCAGAAAAAAACCAGTGATTTGGCTGCTCAGGAATGTCTCCAATTGGGCAATGAAACCCTGGATCATATTGCCCTGGGTGTTTACCAAAGCTGTGCATCCCAGGCAGAAGGACAGGCTTCCGAAAGTCCGGCCGATCCGCAAACAATTGGTTCCCGAAAACTGCGTCAGGCCATCATGGATATCCAAATCGCTGAGAGTGGTTATGTGTACGTGGTTGACAGTGAAGGCCATTATGTAGTTTCGGCTGGTGGCAAAAGGGACGGAGCGGATATTTGGCAAGCAAAGGATGCTGACGGTGTTCTTTTTATTCAGGAATTGATAACCAAGGCCCGCAAGGCTCCCCGGGGCACAACCATTGAACAACGTTACCCCTGGCAAAACAAAGGTGATGATTTTGCCCGGATGAAGGTTGTCCGAGCGGTATATTTTGAAGAGTGGGACTGGATTATTGGCGCCGGTTCCTATCTGGATGAATTCATGACTGCAGAAACTCAAATCAGAGATTCGGGCAAAAAAAATGTCCAAACCATGGCCGCAGTAATTATTTTTTCCCTTTTTGTGGTGGGATTGGCAGCATGGTGGATTGGCCAGAAAACCACTGCGCCATTGCTGAAATCGGTGGATATGGCCAACGCAGTGGCGGTGGGCGATCTGTCCGGACGGTTGAACCTCAACCAAAAAGACGAAATTGGGGCTTTGGCCGCTGCCCTGGACCGGATGTGCGATGGTTTGCAGGAAAAAGCCGACTTGGCTGAAAAAATTGCAGTTGGTGATTTGTCGGTGGAAGTTCAGCCCAAAGGGCCCAAGGATGTTTTTGGTAAATCACTGAAGACTATGACAGAAACGCTTTCATCCACCATGAATAACATTCAAAAGTTGTCGCAGCAGGTTCAAACAGGATCCCGGGAAGTTTCCGATTCCAGCACCAGCCTGTCCCAGGGTGCCACAGAGCAGGCCGCATCCCTTCAGGAAATTTCCGCATCCATGACCGAACTTGCATCAGTGGTTTCGGCCAATGCCGAAAACGCAGGCCAGGCCGATAGCCTGTCCACCTCGGCCAAGGAGGCTGCCGAAACTGGTGTCGGGCAAATGCAGGACATGAGCTCAGCCATGACCGACATCAGCAATTCCAGCGAAGAGATTGCCAAAATCATCAAAGTGATCGACGACATTGCATTCCAGACAAATCTGCTGGCTTTGAATGCGGCAGTGGAAGCGGCTCGTGCCGGCAAACATGGCAAGGGTTTTGCCGTTGTGGCCGAAGAGGTGCGCAATTTGGCTGGCCGCAGCGCAAAGGCAGCCCGGGAAACAGCCCATCTTATTGAAGGCAGTCTGGAGAAGGTGGAACGCGGCACTGATATTGCCGAAGTGACCGCCAAATCTTTAGCTGATATTGTTGACGGTGTAACCAAGACTTCAGATCTGGTGGGCGACATTGCCATCGCCAGCAATCAACAGAGCCAGGGTATTGCCGAGGTCAGTGAGGGGCTCAAACAGATCGATACCGTTACCCAGCAAAACACGGCAAACAGTGAAGAAACGGCTTCGGCCGGTCAGGAATTGGCTTCCCAGGCTGGAAAATTACAGGAATTGGTATTGCGGTTCCGGTTGAAAGCCGGCAGTGGAGTCAGTGTCCAAGCAGAACCAGCGAGGGTGAAGCCTGTTTTCAGTCAATCCCAGCCCGTGGTTGAAGATCATGATTTTACGAGAACTCCTGCAGAGAATCAGGATGAGGTTATTGAACTGGTGGGAAGTGGTTGGCCTTCCTGATATTTAGATATTACAGCGAATGCCGGACCGGTCGTTAGTTCGATCGGTCCGGTTTTTATTGGAGACCATTCAGGCATTGTATGATGCCGGCATCATTGGAACCCAAGCCGCGCGAAAGTTCGTCAACATCCTGAAAAACCCGTGTTCTGTTGGATGAGGGCATGGTGTCGTTGGCCTCCATGGCCAGTCGGCCCAAAACAGTGCTCGATCCAGTGAGCCAGATCATGCGGCGCCTTCCAAAAGCGTAGTGCTCCATGCGACGTCGGGCATGGGCATCGGCAAAGTGAGCATCCACATTCCAGCATCCGCGCAGGTCGGTCAAGATGGTCTGAATGTTGATCCAGTCGGGTTCCGTGGCCAGTTCCTGGTGGCAAAGACGCATCTCGTCGAGGGTGAGCTCACCGGCAGCTGAAAAGATGCAGAGATTCTCTTTGGGGAAAAGTGAATAGAAAAGCATGGCACCGACCTTCTGTTAGAATTAAGTGTCCATCTATATCCTACACCATATTGGTTTTAAAAGCCAACTTCCCGTCCGGTATTTTGCTCCTGCAGCCAGGCCATGAGCGGGTCGAAGTATTCCAGCAGGGCCGCGCTGGAGAGGTCTTCGCCGGTGGCCTGTTGCATCACAAGGCGCCAATCGCGGGTGGCACCCAGCTGCAAAATACTGTGCAAATACATGCCCACCTGTTTGTTGCCGAAGTAGTTGGCAGTGCGCACGTCCTGATCCAGAATTTCCCGGCAAATATAGCGATGCAGCTGGTGCAAAATTACCGAGCTGAGGGCGTAGTCGTAATACTGGGCCGGGTCGTCGATGATGTGGGTTTTGGTGGCCGGGTCGCAGAAATCTTCTCCCCGGGGAGTAGGCGCGTCAATGCCCTGATAACGGTTGGCATAATCCCACCAGCGGGTGTTCATTTTATGCCGAGGCAGATCTTCTTCGTAAAAATCGTGCTCCCAGTGGGTCATGGTGCCGCAGGCGAAAGGCAGGAAAACCACCGGGCCCTGCAGGGCCTGGGTCAGCAGCCAGCGAATTTCCTCAGGAGTTTCATCCACCGACAG
>JAOZJV010000107.1 GCA_029935695.1 Candidatus Krumholzibacteriia bacterium
ATCAATCATCAATACGCTCTCGGTGATCTCCAGCTCCAACCAGTGAGACGGCAATTGAGTGTCAGCAAGCACCTTTTTCACCATGCCCACCACATCGGGCTCCAGGAACTGACTGGCTGAAAGATTGACCGCCACCCGCAACTGCTTAAGACCCGCCTGACGCCACTGCTGCACCTGCCCGCAGGCCTGCTCCAGAACCCAGCGTCCGATGGCGTGAATGTGCCCGGTTTCTTCAGCCAGGGGAATGAACCGGGTTGGGCTGATGGATCCCAGCTCGGGATGGTTCCACCGCAAGAGTGCTTCGACACCCACCAGGACCCCGGTGGACAGACAGTACTGGGGCTGCCAGGCCAAACTGAATTCCTCATTTTCGATGGCCTGCCGCAAGCCTGCCTCCATGGACATGCGCTCCTGGGCCCGGCGGTTCATTTCAGAACTGAAGAATCGGTATCTGTTACGGCCTTCGCTCTTGGCGGCGTACATGGCCATGTCTGCGTGCTTCAGAAGGGTCTGCACATCGGCGCCATCCTCGGGATGAACAGCAATACCAATGCTGGTGGTGGTGAAAATTTCCTGTCCTGCCAGATCAAAACTCTTCTTCATGGCCCGCTGAATTTTGCGCGCCACCGAAACAGCTTCCCGATCATTATCCACCGATGGCAACAGCAGGACAAATTCGTCGCCACCCAATCGGCAGAGCGTATCGCCCCGGCGGATGCAACCATTCAGCCGCTCGGCAATCAATTGCAGCAGCAGGTCGCCCTTGTCATGGCCCAGGCTGTCGTTAATGTCCTTGAAGTTGTCCAGATCGCAGAAAAGCAGCGCCACGTGTCTTTCGTTGCGTCGAGCGGTGGCCATGGCCCGGTCCAGTTGCTCCAGGAAGAAGGAGCGATTGGGAAGCCGCGTCAAAGGATCGTAATAAGCCAGCTGGCGGATTTCCTCTTCGGTGCGTTTGCGCAAACTGATATCCGTCACCGAACCAATGAATCCTTCCAGATTCTGCCCGCCCCCAAAAATTGGTTCGGCCTGGCAGAAGACCCAGGTGGCCCTGCCCCCGGGCTTTTTGAAACGGCACTCCGCCTTGAAAGCCCGTCGTTCACGCACTGCCATTTGCCAGGTTTCGCGCATATTCATCCGGTCATCCTGATGCACTGCCACATCCCAGCTCTGGCCCAAAACCTCTGAGAGCATACGGCCGGAAATCTCCCGCCATTTTTTGTTCACCTGGCAGATGCGGCCTTCGTGATCCAGCCTGAAAATACCCACCGGTGACGCTTCAGACATGGCCTGATAACGCCGTTCACTCTCACGCAGGGCCTTCTCCGTCAACTTCTGTTCCGTCACATCCTGCACCGTGGAGATCATCAGATTCATATCCTGCAGAGGAATATTCCTCACAGCCAGAATTTTCTCGGTTCCGTCCCGGCAGGTGATGCGCATGTCATCCCACTGCATCTTGTCCATGTCGCCGGTGGCGATGTCCTGCAGAATGCGCTGGCGAACCTGTTCCCGCTCTTCGGGGTTGGGATAAATGTTGCTGAAAAAAGTTTCCAGATCGGTGAAATCGTTCTGGGACCAGCCACCGTAAATTTCCAGAAAGAGCCGGTTGGCGTAGCCGATGTTGCCTTTATCAATGGTGTTGACGGACAAACCAATGGGCAAATTATCCAGGACGTTTTCGATGAAGATGTTGCCCTTGGACAGCTCGGCCTCAATGCGCCGTTCGCGCGCGGACTGATCCACAAAAGTGGCCAGAATTCCGGACACTTTGCCTGCTTCATCATAAATGGGAGAACTTGAAAACTGGATGCGAATCAGGGTGCCGTCTTTTTTCAGCCCCCGCAATTCCTCATTGAAAATTTTCCCTCCGCCAGCCACCGACGCCAGAGCCATCTTGAATTTGTGATTGTATTCGTTGGCGATGGCGGGAAATTCGGTGCCCACCACTTCGGCGCTGGTCCAGCCGGTAACCTGTTGGGCGGCCGGGTTCCAAACCGTGACAGTGCCTTTGAGATCCAGAGCCACAACAGGGCAGGGTAATGCCTCGATGACAGGGGCTGCCACACGGCCGGCTTGCAATTCAAAACCTTGACCGGGCGATGAAGCTGTGGATGAATTGGCAACCAATTCCTGTTCCATTGAGCCCGAAACCATGTCCCGTGCCTTTTCGCCGGGAAACTGTGGTTTTTTTCTTTCAGCGTCCAAACTTAACTCCCATACGAACCCCCTCCATCATGCACAAGAATCAGTCAGGAATCTAAGTTAACACCCTTAAACCCGCAAGTTTCAACGCCACAAGAAGTTGCGCCAACTCAGCTTAATTCCCGGGCATTTCCAGCTCGTCCCTGTCGAAAAGACCGGCCTCAGGATTGTTAAACTCCGCCAAATCAAACTTGCCTTCACCTTTGGCCACAATGCAGGTGACGACGGCATCGCCGGAAACATTCACCGCCGTGCGCACCATATCCAGCAAACGATCCACACCTAAAATCAGGCCGATACCCTCGACGGGAAGGCCCACCTGGGCAAAGACCATGGACAGCATGATCAATCCCACCCCCGGAACCCCCGCCGTGCCAATGGACGCCAGCACAGCCATGAAAATCACTGTCAGATAATCAGCAATGCTCAAATCGATATTGTACACGTTGGCGATAAACACCGTGGCCACGCCCTGCATGATGGCGGTGCCATCCATGTTGATGGTCGCCCCGAAAGGAATGGTGAACGACGCCACGGAATTGCCCACCCCCAGCCGTTCGGTCACCGTGCGCAAAGTCACTGGAATGGTGGCGTTGCTGCTGGCGGTGCTGAAAGCAAACACCTGAACATTGCGCATCTTGCGCAGAAAGACGAGGGGATTGAGCCCGCTAAACACCTTCAGAGTGATCATCAACGTGATAAAGAGATGGAACAACAAGACACCAATCAACACCAGCACATAGCCCAGCAGTTGCCCCAGCAACCCCATGCCCAGACTGGCCACCGAGTAGGCAATCAGGCAGAACACCGCGTAGGGCGCCACGCTCATGACGATGTCCACCATCTTCATCATCACTTCGTTCATGCGCTCAACACCATCGACCAGGGGCTGGGCTTTTTTGCCCACCATGAGAATACTCACACCCAGCAGGATGGCGAAAAAGATGACCTGCAACATCTCACCATTGGCCAGAGCCGCCACCGGATTGCCGGGAACGATGTCGATCAGCACCTTGGTCAGTGGCGGAGCTTCGCGCCCGGCAAAATTGGCGGAAGTTTCGGCGTTCATGCCTTTGCCTGGAGCCACAACACCAGCCACAATAAGGGCTGTGGCAATGGCAATGGCCGTGGTCATCATATAAAGGGCAAAACTTTTGGTGCCCACCCGGCCCAGCTGCCTCAGATTGCCAATGCCGCACACACCACTGATCAGACTGAACAGAACCAGGGGAACTACCAGCATTTTCAGGGAATTGACGAACATTTTACCAACAACATGGAACAGGCCATCCACCAACCAGGTGTTGATGAGGGAACCTTCAGTGTTCATCCCGGAAAAATTGATGGCCAAACCGATGATGATGCCCAGGCCCATGCCGATGAGCACTTTGATGGTGAGGTTTGCGCCATGAGGGTGGTTGGACATTTGGGGCTCCTGGTTGGGGATTGTTTTTGTTCCATGGTGACTATAGCCCAACAGGAGGCGAGACTCAAACACTTGATGGAATTGGCTTACTGAAGTAAATTTGAGTTCAGTTCAAGCACGGTATCATCCCCTGCACCACCCAGCAAATGCCGAAAGTCGAAATCAAAATGGCCTCAAAAAAGGGAAAACAGAAAAAGGCTATTCCGACGCCCAAACCTCGATTCAGGCCCGGCAAATATTTTTCAGCCTCCCTCATGCTCGCTCTTCAATTAGGCTTGTTCTCAGCCTGGACCGTTTTCCGTGGCAACCATGCCGAGTTTAACCATGGTTATTTGGATCTTCTTCCCTTTTTCCTTTTGATTTCCTCAGTATTGACCGGTCTGTTTTGGGGCATGGTCAAAATTATTCCCCTGCAAGCCCGGACCAGAGTTGTTGCCTTGATGACTCTTGTGGGCGTTTTGATCTTTTTGCAGAGCAATGTTCTGATTTGGGATTACGGTGTTTTTGATGGTGGAAATGTACCTTGGGAACGCCACCAGACCAAAGGTTGGCTGGAGCTCGGGCTTTGGGTAGGGTTGTTGTCCGGAGTCTTGTTTCGACCGAAAGCCTTGTACAAAAATTCCCAATTTGTCTGTTATCTGGTGATTATTCTTCAGGTCAGTTTGTTGACTGCCACCTCCTTCAACGGCAGCATGGGACCGTGGCATCGTGATGGAAGTTTCGCCACCGCTCCTCCACCGGATATTTATAAAATCTCAAAAAACCAAAACGTCATTCATGTCTTATTTGATGCCTTCCAAACCGATGTCTTTGAAGAGCTGGTGGCCGAAGGCAATCTGAGTGAATCCCTGGATGGGTTTGTACTGTTTCATGACAATCTGGGCGTTGCTTCGCTGACTTCATACTGCATTCCAGCAATTTTTTCCGGTGAGATTTTTGATGGTTCAGAAAACCACGACACCTACTATCAACGATGCGTCAATCAAAATGGATTCACCAATCAGCTGTTCGATCTTGGGTACAAGGTCAACCTGATGCCCCATCTCCCCATGGATAACAGTAAATATCACAATCACTTTAGAATCCCCAACACCTTTGGCGGCAGTCGGGGTTCCAGGCAGAGACAAGCAGCGGCGCAACTGCTGGATGTGGGTTGGTTTCGTTCTTCTCCCCATGTCGTCAAACGTTGGCTTTTCAATGATGGCAGGTGGCGTTTCAGCAGTTGGTTTGCCACCCCAGCAGCCCATCGGTCCATTCACCACAGGGCTTTTCTGAAGGACTACATTGCAAAAATGGATCCGGTGTTGGAAGAACCGGCTTATGCTTTCTTCCATATCATGTCGCCCCACCCTCCTTTTGGGATTCTGGCTAATGGAAGTCCGGCCTCCAAAGCCCTCCCGCTTACTCGAGAAAACTATAAATATGAAGCCCAATATTCCCTCCAGGTTTTCATGGAGATGATTCAAAAACTGAAGGACTTATCCATTTACGATGATGCCTTCATCATCATCCAGGGTGATCATGGCATCGATTTTCCACCTGTTATTGAAGGGAAAACAGTGGATTTGCCCGTGGGCCGTGGACCCACCCTTGTGGCCGTAAAAAGACCTCAGGCCAAAGGATCACTCCACACCAGTTTTGCTCCCACCTCAATTTCTGATTTGCCTTCTACAGTGACCGATGTCCTTGGAATGAAAAGACACTATGAAGGCCCTTCCTTTTTTGAATTATCGGAAACTGAGCACCGCAGCCGTGGGTTTTTCCAACCTTTGAGCAACAACAGGGAAAATCCCATTATTCGGCGTTTTAAGGTGGATGGATCTATTTTCAAACCTGAAAACTGGCAACCCCTTGGGGAAACTGAAATTGCCAGAGACATGAATCATTACCAATGGGGCGATATGGTTGAATTTGGAGCAGGCGGGAATGCCGGTGCCTATCTGGGTATTGGCTGGAGTGTCCCCAGATCTGGAAGCCAGTGGTCAGATGGGAATCTGGTGGAACTTCATCTGCAGGTAAAAAATCCAGGGGAAGATGTTGAGCTTTTGCTGGCCATGTGGCCCTATCTCGTTCCTGGAATTCTTGAAAAGCAACGCATCCGGATTCTGGTTAATGGCCAGGAGTTGACAACCATCACGGCAACCAATCCCAATCCCAAACTTTACGTCAACACCATACCCCGTGAAATGATTGTCTCCAATGAAATCAATATTACTTTTCAATTGCCCGATGCCACCATTCCGGCCTCCATCACCAACAGCAGTGAAAAAAGGAAGCTGGGTATTTCCATGGCCTCTGTTTGTCTTTTCCCTCAATCGTTGAAAGAAGAAATCCGCCGTAAAAAAGCTGCAGCCTCGGCACCAAAGTCAAAATAAACCCAGGCTCCGAATACTCTGTTTTTAAATATCCAAAGATGGTTGCTTGTTCAATTCAAATTCCTTGAAGTAGCAAATCCGGGTATGCTTTGTCTCAGGATCGATGAGGTGAAACGAATTGCCCTGACACACATCCCACTTTTTGCAGTCGGCGCACTCCCCCTCGCGCAACCATTTCCGGTTGCGAAAACACTGGTAACCTTTTTCCCAAACTTCGCAGAAATCATCATCAATGATGTTGCCCTGGGAGAAACTGCGATCAATGTTGGGACAAGCCAGAATGGCGCCGTCGGCCATGATCCCCGCCACGTTCACTCCCGCACGGCAAAAGAAAGGATGATCCCGCACCGTGGTATCGCAGGAACCCAGATATCCGGACTCGCTGTAAGTGATGGCCGGCCCTGGAGTACCGCGGCGGTGGGCCGTCCAGGTCATGAGCTGCTGAAAGCTTTTCTTGTCCAGAATCAGATCGGGATCACTGGCGGCCCGGCCAATGGGCGATATGGTGAACAGACGCCAGCGCTTCACTCCCATTTCAGCCAGCAGATCACGGGTTTCATCCAGTTGATCCAGATTCTTGCGGTGCACGCAGGTGACCACATCCAGAGTCTGAATCCAGGGCGCTGCAGCAAGCATTCGCAGGGTCTGCGCCGCCCTTTCGTAAGAGCCTTTCCGGCCCCGCAGCCAATCGTGAATTTCCGGTGGTCCATCCAGGCTGACGGTGATGGTGCACATGCCTGCACGCCGGGCTTCTTCCACTTTTTCCGGCGTCCAGCCCCAGCCGTTGGTGACCATACCCCAGGGAAAACCCAGATCGGTGATGGCGCGGCCCAACTTGAAAAAATCAGGATAAACCAGGGGTTCGCCCCCAGTCAAAGCCACGGTGATGCGCGAAGGATCATGGCGGCGGCGGATGCCCTCCAAAACCTTGAGCACACTTTCATGAGACAGGTCAGGCATGTCATGACTGGAAGTGCAGTCACTGCCACAGTGACGACAGGACAGATTGCAGCGCTGGGTCAGTTCAAAAAACAGGTAGGTGAGGTCGTGCAGCTTCCGTTGGGAGGCCTGCTGCATGGGCAGAAGCTTTTCGTGAATCCAGCGCCCGGCCGGACCCTTGTCCCTAATCACGGGGTTTCCCCTGGTCCTCTTCGCTCAGCACAATATCAACATCGTGCTGCTCCCAGGTGCCAAGATTCCAGGAACCTGAAGAAGGTTCTGTCTGCTCCAGATCCAAATCCAATTCAGTCGCAGGATAGGGTCCGCCATTGGCTGGCCCGTCAATATCCCGCGCGGCCACCGTGCACTCGATTACATCATCGAAGCTGCAGGGTAAATAGGCACCATCTTCATTGATGGCCCAGTTTCCTTCGGCATCGGTGGTATCAGCCTGCCCTTCCATGAAGGCGACTTCCACACCAGGAATGGGCTCACCCAGGTCGTCGATCACCCGGCCGGAAATATTGATGGTTCCGGTGGGAACGCCGTATTCCGGCATGGGTCCGGGCCCGTATTCAGGTTCATCCATGCTACTGCAGCCCGAGCCGAGAATGGCTCCGAGCACCACACAGATGCAACGGTAAATAAGTTTCATGGCAGAGCTTGCCTTTCTTGGGGTGACTGGGTGAATGTACCGCAAAGGGGCAAGAGGATCAACTGTTATGGGGATTTCCCCTCCTATTCGGGCAACAAACAGGCGGTAATTCTGCTCACCGCTGTGCGGATTCGGATGGCCAAACCGGCCAGTTCCTCAGGCGGCAAAAGACCCACAAGTTCGGATTCCAGATCTTGATCAGATAGATCAATCACTGCCTTCTGTAGTTCTTCCACAAGATAAGGGCGCGACATACTGCCCCGTTTTCTCAAATGGGGCAGGCGTGATTGGAACTTCTTTAACCGGTGATCCAGAATGTCAAGATCAGGTAAAGCTCCTGCATGACTAACGAGGAAATAACAGTCGTAAAGATCTCGTAACAACCGGCGTTCATTCCAAGCAGATATTTTATGTGCCAAAGCATGGGCGAAATCCATGACCCGGACAATTTGTGATGGATGTCCTTCGGACCTGGCGAAGCCACCCGTTGCCATGGGAACCGATGCACACTCTGCCGCCACATTTGCTTCGACCTGGATTGCCACCCCATCAACTCGCAACTCAGCACAAAGCACCTTGGAGTTAAGATGGACAGTGATCACCGCATCTTCAATCTCGTTCAATACCCTTTCAACCTGGTCAGCAATTTCATTTTTGGAGGAAAACGGCACGAAAAGGTAATCGATGTCCATCGTATTGCGTGGACTGTCAAGCAGTCTCAAAGCCATTCCTCCCTTGATAATAGCATGCTCTTCAAATTCTTCGGCAAAACGATGCATGACCCATAAAAAGAGTCCATTCTGAGTCGCCGGTCGTTTGAGTTTGGCGGTCATTGCAGATCCAGGACTCTTTCTGCGAAGGTGACAAATTTTGGGTTCTGGTAGCGACTCAGATAATCACGAAGTCGTTCTGGATTGAGTTTGCCCACGTCAATATCTGAATAGATGTCGAAAGGAAAACGGCGCCCTCGAAGGTGGAAATACAAAACATCAATGATGGCTTTCTCCGTATTTGCATACTGAACTCCATCAGTATCGGAGAACCCAAACAAGAGCTCCTTTGCCACACTGACATGTTCGATGCTGAAACCATCAAAGACATACCTGCGAGGCCGCCCTGTTTTGATCGCAACGATCTGCCGGGCTGGATTGGTGCCCACAATCAGGTTCTGTGCGAGTACTGTGCCGAAACTGATGCAAGATTCCGGGGCAATCCTTTGGCTCAAAGTGGCCAAATCAAATTCCTCGGCGACATACCATCCACGACAAAATCGTCGCAAAATTCCATGTTGAATTAAAGCCCGCACCCGCCGCACAAAAACCTCAGGGTGCATGGCCCCAAATGCGGTTCTCAAATCGCTTTTTGAATAAACACCCTTTTGCTGAGCATCAAGGTGCCTAAGTCTTTGTGCATCTGTTAAAGAATTCATAATGACACAAAACATACAGATAACGCCATTTAGTGTCAATATGTTTTCTTAATA
>JAOZJV010000638.1 GCA_029935695.1 Candidatus Krumholzibacteriia bacterium
CCTGTATTCCACTTGAGTGAAATCGAAGGCCTCACCTACGCCGAAATAGCCACTGTCCTGGATGTCAGCCCTGGAACCATTGCCTCACGCAAACACCATGCTGTGTCCAAACTACGAACCGCCCTGAGGAGGCGTGGCCATGGAGCATAACAAACAACACACCAATCTGGACGCCTATCTGGATGGAGAACTGACTCCCCTGGAAATAGAAACCTTCGAATCGGCACTCCAGGCTGATGAAAACCTTCAGGCTGAGTTGGAATCCCGCCAAATGGACCGTGAAATATTCCGGCTGGCCCTAGGTGAAAAAATCTCTGCAGATGATTTTTCCCTGGATTCGATAGCACTCCAGGAACCGGCTGTCCAAAAAACAGGGCGACGGATACCTGCCCTGGCTTCCATCGGATTGGCCACAGCAGCTTGCCTTTGCCTGGTCATTCTGGTCCCCCGAATGTTGCGCAACGACAGTGGAGCGGAGGGCCCCCGCTCCGTACTCACCATTTCCGGTCAAGTGACGGCCTTACGCCATGGAGAAATTCCCGGTGAAACAGCCATGCTTGAAATTGGCTTTCTCGAATTACCGGCAGGCCTCTGCCGCTGAATGGAGACAAAAACATGAAAACTGCAATATTTTTAGTTCTGATGCTGACAGGAGCAGTCTGTGCAGCTGAACCAGGGGACATAACATTAAGCGATGGAACAATCCTGGAAGATGCCGTCATCGTCCGTTTAAACCCTGCAACCTACATTGTACAAACCAAAGACAGCCTCTTGGAACTCAGCGACGATGAACTGGATCCGGCTTCCCTGCGAATGCACAATTTTCAAGACGAACGTCCTCCAGTGATGACCCTCCACTTTGATGAAATTCATGCGGACGGCACCGCAACCCGCTACTGGACCCTGCCCATTACCAACGATGGGAAAAATGCCATGACTGAGATCAGAATGGGATTGGCCTATTGGGAAAGAGCCATGGTTGACCAGGTCACATTTGTGGACGGTCGAGGAATATCACTGGTCTCAACCTATGATCCACCACGGAAGAAGTGGGCAAAAAATCCCGACAAGATTATCCGCCACACCCTCCATCTTGCCACACCACTTGCCCCGGGAGAGAAAATGACTTTCACCGGTAGCCAAACAAGGAATCTCATCCAGGGTGAAGGGAAAAAACAACACTACCGGTTTAATGGAGATTATTCAGAAGATCGTCTTGTCTGGCTCAAAGTCCGTTTGCCTCAAGATGCAAAAATTGAGAAGATATCACCGGCCCCCAATGCTCGTTTTGAACATGAGAACAGCCAGTACGTGATGTGGAAACGATATTACAAGAAAGGCGATATTATTCCCCTGGAGATCTTTTATACCCTGGATTGTCATCAATAAAATCTTAAAAATGGCGCCCGGGAACCTGGGTGCCATTTACATTCCCGCAGATTGCCTTTTCTTCGGCTCAGGTAAAAGCCGATGGGGTATTCCCCAAATAGAGCTAATATCAGTCAACAAAGCGGTACATCAACACAGAATATTTCAACAGGAATAGACAGAAGAACAAAAAGACGGGAAATTCCCGCCGGCGGGAATTGTCTTATGAAGTAAAAAAAAACGCCCTCAATAATCCTCCCGCCGAATATCAGCCCCCAAGGCCGCCAACCGCACCTCAATTTTCTCATAACCCCGATCAATATGATAAACCCGGTTTATCTGCGTCACGCCCTCAGCCGCCACTCCGGCCAGCACAAGCGCAGCACTGGCCCGCAAATCCGTAGCCATCACCGGCGCGCCCTGCAGCTTATCGGCTCCAAAAATTGTGGCTTTGGACCCATCCAACCGAATATCAGCCCCCAACCGATTCAATTCCGAAACATGGGTGAACCGATCATGATAAATCGTATCAGTCATAAAACTCGTGCCATCGGCCAGGGCGCAAACAGCCATAATCTGCGCCTGCATATCAGTGGGAAATCCGGGATAAGGACGAGTCACAACTTCCACCGCCCGGGGCCGTCCGGTCATTTCCACCGTGATCAGATCGTGATCCGCAACAATCTCACAGCCAATATCCTGCAGAACACTGGTCACCGAGCGAAGGTGCGATGCATCCACCCCGGTCATGGTCACCCGACCACCAGCCATGGCCACCCCGGCCATGAACGTGCCTGCTTCAATACGATCAGCCATCACCCGATGACGCAAAGGTGCAATCTCAGCCACACCTTCGATGCGCATGTTGGCGGTGCCGATGCCTTCAATTTTTGCTCCGCTGCGCACCAGGGCGTCGGCCAGGCCGGTCACCTCGGGCTCCACAGCGCAATTCTCCAGGTCCGTCACGCCGGATGCCAGCACGGCAGCCATCAGCACATTGGCTGTGGCTCCCACCGACACGGGTTCAAAACGGAAGCGCGTGCCTTTCAGCCCTCCGGAAGTGCTGCCGACGATGTAGCCCTCATCCAGATCCAGTTTCA
>JAOZJV010000639.1 GCA_029935695.1 Candidatus Krumholzibacteriia bacterium
ATCCGGGTGCAGGAGTGTCTGAAGTCACCGAAGAAGAAATCGCCGGCGGATTCTGGCTGAGCGAAGAGGCGAGCAATGACTCGTTGTCCAACTATTGGAACCAGATGAGCGAAGAGTGGAAATCAGAACTGAGCCCGGAAGCCATTCCGGTGACTCTTGATTTTGCCATGGTTGATTCCCTGACGGACGTGGGGACATCCCGGTTGCAGGATTTGCGCGAAGGCAACCGGTGGAGAGTGAAGCCCAAATATGTCAAAACTCCGGGCTATAATCGCACCCAGGGTTTGGTTGTCAGGGCCGGCTTGCTCATTGAAAAGCAAGGCCCGGGCAATCCTGCTTTGGACGTATCGGCCGGGTATGCCTTTGCCAACAAGCGTCCTGTTTTTGCCGGCGAGTTGACGCTGCCTCTGGTGCGCTCCCGCTGGAAGCTGGAAGATGCCCCGGACGATGGCCGGGAATATCTGGGCCCTGTGTATGAAGCGCTGTCGTTGCAGGTCAATGGCCGCAAGGACAGTGGGTTGTTTGCTGGTGATTACCGCCGTCACACACGCTCGGCCACCTCGTTTTTCTATGGCAGTGACCCCAACCACTATTACGAAGAACGTTGTTTTGACGGTCAGTTGAAGTGGCGCCTTTCACGGAATCTGGTGTTGCATGCAGGAGGTGGCTACACCGAACATCGGGCCTGGGTCCAACAGACAAGTTGGAATGTGCTGGGACGCTCCCTGCGGCCCGATGGCAATATGGCAGCCGACAACCTGGATGATACGTACGCCACAGCCGGTGCCGCTTGGAAGTTGGGCCCCCTGCAATTGACTGGCGCATTGAAGTGGCATGATTTCCGGGATGCACCGGCCGTGGGCGGCAAAGCATCCATGGGCCAGTTCAAGGTGACCGGTCAGCTGGACTTGCTGGATGGATTGGGCAACCAATGGTTGTTGAAAGCATCCCACGGAGGATTTGATGGCACCGCCCCTGTGCAAATGAAATCATGGCTGGGAGACTATGGATCGTTGCGGGGATATGGCGCCGGCGAGCTGACGGGAGACGCGGACATCCACGCATCGCTGGACACACGATTTGGTTTTGATTTGTTCCAGATGGCTCGGATTCCCGTGTTGAAAAAATGGAAACTGCAGCCTGTCGGTTTTGTGGACTGGGGTAAAACCTGGGATGTGGGATCGGGGGTCATGGGACCGCTTGAAGGGCCGCGCGGCTGGCGCATGGATGTTGGCTTCGGGTTTGGGAAACGATTTGATGTGCCTGGTTTGGGTGAGTTTAAAAACATCAGATTTTATGCAGCGCATCCAGTGGCGGAAAGCAGCGACGGCCATGGGTGGCGGGTCTTACTGGGGTTCGAAAAATGAGGGCACTGATTGGATTTGCCTGACCGCTGCCGTATACTCATGACATGAAAACATTTTTTGCAATCTTTCTGATTCTTCTCTGCCACGAAACCACGGCCTGCACCGTAGGTTTTGGTGATTTCAATTCTCTCGATATTGAATCAACACATATTTTCTGTGGCACAGTGGCCCGGGTGCAAAAAATACCAGGATACAGCTTTGCAACGGTGACCGTGCGGGAAGTGTGGCGGGGGGCAGTTCCCGACACCATCGTCGTGGCGACAGATAACAGTTCCTGTGGTGCCTACTTTAAACCTGGAGTTGAATACGTGTTCTTTCCGCAAGCACCAGGCGAAAACGTGCTTGCCGATTGGATCGAATATGGTCTGCCCTCTGAAATTTGGAGAGATGGCCCACCACTTTCCGTGTGGACCGGCTCTTGCGCCACTTACGAGCGAGCCGGCGAGGCCACTTTCATCACTTTCGGAAAACCGCAATACGTGGCCAACGGGCTGGAAGCCAGACCGGCCAAAACGGATGAGTTGCTGGCACTCCTGGATGATCCACAAACCACAAACAGGGTGGATATTGTCCAGACCCTGGGCCTATGCAAAGCCCGTCTCATTGCTGATGTGAAATCTGGCGACCCCCAGGGTCAGGCTCGTTTGAAGCGCACGGTGGATACTTTGCTGCGCGTGGGGCTGGAAAATCGGGAAAAAGAGGCCCAGCTGTATCGTTCTGCATTGTATGCTGTGGGTGGTTTGGGACAGTGGGCTAATTTTGCGCTGCCCATGCTGATTTCACTGTATGAAGAATTCTACATGGAAAGCTATGATGAAACTTATTGGTCAGTGCTTTCCAGGATTGGAAAAAATGATCCTTCCTTTGGGAAAATGTTGATCCGGGTGGCCAACACCAGCAGTGTGGATGAAATCAGAGCCTTCGCTCTTGGCCAATTCTGGTATGGAAATATTCCCTGGCAGAAAGGAGCAAGACAAGCTGATGAGTTTATCATGGACCCAGGTCCCAATGTGCGTCTGCTGGCAATAAGAATCGTGGTTGAAAGAACCTCGGCACCCGATTCGCTGGCTTCCCTGGCACGGCTGGTTCTTGCGT
>JAOZJV010000108.1:0-7324 GCA_029935695.1 Candidatus Krumholzibacteriia bacterium
CGTCGTCGTTGTTCCACATGCGGCCACCGTCGCGCACCACGTTGGGCATGGAGGCATCGATGATGACGTTGTTGGGCACATGCAGATTGGTGATGCCCTTGCGGGAGTCGACCATGGCCAGAGCCGGTTGGGTGGCATACACGGCGTTAATGTCACCTTCGATTTCAGCCTTCTTGTCGGCAGGCAGTTTGTCGAGCTTGTCGAGCACACCGGCCAGACCGTTGTTCACGTTGGCGCCGATTTCGGCCAGCACGGAAGCATGTTTCTCCAGGGCCGCTGCGTAATACACGGACACACAGTGACCGAACATGACAGGATCGGAGATCTTCATCATGGTGGCTTTCAGGTGCAGAGAAAGCAGCACGCCGTCGGCTTTGGCTTCTTCAATGGTTGCAGCAAAAAAGCTGCGCAGGGCAGCCACATTCATCACCGAAGTATCGATGACTTCACCTTCAAGCAGGGTGATGTTCTCTTTCAGTACAGTGGTTTCGCCACCTGAGGCCACAAACTCGATACGGGCAGTGTCGGCTTTGTCCATGGTAGTGGAGTTTTCGGTGCCAAAGAAATCTTTTTCTGACATGCACGCCACCCGGGTTTTGGATCCGGATGTGGGCCAGTCTTTCATCATGCGATGAGGATTTTTCTGAGCGTTTTTCTTCACCGAAACAGCAGCACGACGATCGGCGTTGCCTTCGCGCAAAACAGGATTCACGGCCGAGCCGAGCACCTTGGCAAAGCGGGCCTGCAAAGCCACTTCTTCATCATTCTGCGGTTCTTCGGGATAGTTGGGAATGTTGAAACCGTGATCCTGCAATTCCTGGATGGCTTTCTGAAGCTGGGGGATGGAAGCACTGATGTTGGGCAGCTTGATGATGTTGGCTTCAGGCTTTTTGACGAGCTTGCCCAGCATGGCCAGGTTGTCGCCAATTTTCTGATCGTCGGTGAGATTGTCAGGAAAATTGGCGATGATGCGGCCTGCGAGGGAGATATCTGTTGTCTCAACCTCAACATTGGTGCCTTTGGTGAAGGCTTGAACCACGGGCAGCAGGGTGTAGGTGGCCAAAGCCGGCGCTTCATCAATCTTCGTCCAGATGATTTTGGAGGAGTCCATATCATTCCCTCGGCGTTGGAGAACATGCTTTTAAGGCAGGCCGGAATGGCCAAACGGGTGCATGCGGATAATAAGTTATGCAACAACGATTATATCGGCACTGAATATAGTCAAGAGCTTCCGGTTATTGACAATCTCCAAAAATGGAAATTGTCTTCAAAGGGAGACGAAAAAATAAGGCAATAAACTTTGAAAACTTCTTTTAACTAGATTATTTTGCAGCGAGTTAAGCAAAGTTTGATGCTTCTGGCCCCCTCTTTGCAATGATAGAAACAGGCGGCACCCGTCACGGGTGTCCTGCAAAGGAGGAAGCTAATGAAAACCTTGAGAATGACAATTTGGAGCCTCAGCGCACTGATTATTTTCCTGACTGCATCACAATCTATGGCTGGAACTTCCAATGTTCGGATCAGAGCAAAGGTCCGCACACCCCAGGTCAGAGTGGAAGTGCGCACACCTGTCCGTTGTGGCAATGGATATGTGAAACCCCGGACTCATAGCCGCCGCCACCATCACATCAGTCAACAGGACCGGCGCATTGCCAGACGATTGGCAAACTACACGGGCATTTCCCGCTATGAAATTCTGGATTTGCGTGACCGGGGATACCGGTGGTCAGAGATTGCCCGTTACTTTGAGTTACCTCGGAGCATGATGCGGGCCGCTCAGAGTTCGCGGAGTTGGCGAGCCTATCAGAAACCCCGGCATTGGTGTGGGACTCACCTACGTTAATATCTAGGTGTGGCTCCGGTGCCGGCATCAAGGTTATCTCCCGGCATGGGCGGATGTCGCTGCTGAAGAAAAGTGGCCCAGACGGGATAATGATCCGAAGGGTAGCGTCCATTTTTTTGAAGCTGATCAATTCCCGCCCGAACCCCGGGAAATTCCTCCGTGGCCAGGATCCAATCGATGCGCCCCCGGCTGGTCTCTCCCGTGAACCCGTGATAAGTGCCTTCACCTTTTTGCCGTTCTTTTTCAGTGGCGAAAACCCAGGTGTCTCCCATAACCGGCCCTGCCACTGAATCTTTATCGACAAGCAGGTTATAGGGAGGACTGTCACTGGTAGCCGCGGCGTTAAAGTCGCCCATCAGGATAACGGGATAGCCATCCGCAAGTTCGGCCATTCGCTTTTGCAGCAATTTGGCACTTTCCAGACGGGCCTTTTCTCCCACATGATCAAAGTGCGTGTTGAAAACAAAGAGAGTGTCGGGATTGCACCAGCGGTCACGCAACTTCACCCAGGTAACGATCCGGGGACAGACTGCGTCCCAGCCTATGCTGCCCGGGGTTTCGGGTGTTTCACTGAGCCAGAAAAACCCCTGATCCAGCACAAAATAACGGTCATGACGGGTGAAAATGAGACACATTTCACCGGCCCGGACGCCATCGTCACGGCCCACTCCGGTGATGCGATAGCCGTAAAAAGCCTCTTTGAGTTCTGTTCCCTGAGGCCAAAGGCATTCCTGAATACCAAAAATGGCCGGTTTGTGGTCGCGGATGGCCCGGCGCACCAGATACCGCCGGTTATTCCAGCTGTCGTCTCCGTCGTTGGCGCCCGCGTAACGGATGTTAAAGCTCATCACGGTGGAAACGACGGGTCTATCCAGGGATCGTTCGGCAAATGCCGCAGCCCAGACCAGGAGAAGGGCCCCGACCGCCAGGAAACTGAATACTGCTTTACTGTGTTTTGAATTCATCTTTCAATCTTGCCATAAATGAAGGAAAAAGCCGATTGGAAATTTGGCCGGGAAAGTTCCCCCCGGGTGGAACATCAACCTGGTGAAACCTGTCAGTAAGGTTTTCGTATCAAATGCATCTTACCACCAAGGCCCCAGCAGGAGAACCATCTTGAAATTGAACCCATGCTCAATCGTATTATCCCTGATGATGCTTATCCTTTTTAGCCCTGCTGCAGTGGCAGACACCCAGGTGATTGAAAATAGCAGCCCGGCTCACCAACCCGTCATCATGGAGTTGGAAGAGTTGTGGCGTGTCGGCGGTGAAAAAGACGAGCACCTTTTCGGTCTGATGATCGATGCCCGCTGTGACGCGGATGGTAATGTTTATCTGCTGGATCACCAGCTCAGCCGGGTGACCATGGTCTCTCCCACTGGGCAGTATGTGCGCGAGTTGGGTGGCGAGGGCGAGGGCCCGGGTGAGTGCCGCACTCCCCAAACCATCACCATGATGCCCGATGGAACCGTTGGGTTGGGTCAAAGATTTCCCGGCAAGTTCATCAAAGTATCCAAAGACGGGCTGCCCGCCGGAAATGTCATTCTTGGCGGTGACGGGGCCGATCAAACGGGCTTCACCATGTTGCTGAGTGGAATCTATCGCGGGGGCACGTTGCTGGCCTGCACCATGCACCAGGTTCCAGGTGAAAACACTCAGACCCGGGACACATATTTGCTGCGTCTTTCAGGCACTGGCGAGGTTATGACCCAATACGCCAAACATTCCATGATGATGGATTTTGGTAAAATGCATTTGGTGGAACGAGAAATGGTGGCCCCTTTTGCCGCCGCTCACACTGTCGGATTCGGTGGTCGAGTTTTCTTCACACCAGAGCGTAACGAATACCGCATTGCTGTGCAGAATCCGGATGGCTCTCCTGATAAAATCATCACCCGCCGTTTCAAAAACCCCAAGCGCGACGAGATTACTTTGGCCCGCATGAACGCTCTGTTCAAAGAGCAGGACGAGGCCTTGCCTTTCAAGATCACCTGGGAAGTGGAGAAGGTTGACCAGGCTGTCGCCGAGATGATCGCCCTGCCAGATGGCGGGTTGCAGGTGGCCCACGCCCGCAGTGGGTTGGATCTTCCTGATGGCGTGTTCATCAACTACGATGTTTTCGATAAGGACGGCCGCTGGAGTCACGAACTGCATGTGCGTTGCGAGGCAGATGCGGATCACGATGGTTTGATTTTTCTGGATGACGGCCGTGTGCTGCTGGTTAAAGGATTGCAGATGGCGCGGCTGACAGCAAGCGGCAACGGCGGCTCGGTGGGGGATGAGGAAGACGGACTCATGACTATCGAGGTGATTTGTTGCAGACCGCGTTTGAAGTAATGGGTGGCTGTAACAATTAGTCGGCCAGCAAACCATCATGGACGGGATCTCCACAAAGGCGGGTTTTCGAGCAAACCAGACGGAGTTTGCATCGGGACTATTCAGTTGTTAGGATGAAGCCTTACCACCATCCCAACCAGGAGACAGAATGCCCGCCACCGTCAGCACCACGCGCTCGCGCCTGCCGATCCATCTGGTCATCTTTCTGACAGGATTCACCTTCCTCTTGTATGAGGTCAGCTGGAACCGGCTTCTTTCTCTGGTTTTGGGCGCCACGGTGACCGCTTCGACCATTGTTCTGGCCACTTTCATGGCCGGTTTTGGCATTGGGGCGTTCTTTTGGGGCCGGGTGGCCAACAACCGCCGGGCAGTGGGGCCACTGTTGGGAGGGCTGTTGGGGGGCGTCGGCATCTTCAGCGGCATCAATTATTTCGTGCTGAACAATGTCGTGCCGGGTATTTATGCCTCCTTGGGCGCCGGCGGCACCAGCTCGTCAGTGGTGGAATTCCTGGTGTTCACTCTCGCAGTGGTCATCCTGTTTGTCCCTGCTTTTCTCATGGGCGGAGTTTTTCCTCTGGTGAGCAAGCTGGCTGTTTCTTCGAACACAGAAATGGCCGGAGTGCTGGGTCGTCTGTACGCGGTGGAAACTTTTGGAAGCACTGTTGGCGGACTTTTGACCGGCTTCGTATTGTTGGGCGCCCTGGGTCAATTGCGGACCATCATGGCGGCGGCCGGAGTGAATTTGCTGTTGGCTATTTGGTTGGCACTGGACCCTGGTTTTCGGCTGGATGATACCCGTGAGGCTGAGCAGCAATCTTCTGCAGCCAACCCTTCCCACCCTCTGCACCGGCCCGCTCTGCTGGGGGCCTTCATCTGCGGGTTGTCCATTCTCAGTTTGCAGGTGTTGTGGATGCGCATGTTTCGCATCTACCTGACCAATACCAGTTACACATTTGCCCTGGTTTCATCCGTGGCCATCATGGGCTTGTTTGCCGGCAGTGCTCTTTTCAGCCGCCGGGATCTGGGCCGCAGCGATTTGCGATGGACCATGTTCAAGGTTGTGCTGGGAGTGATGCTGAGCACCGGAGCCGGCCTGGTTCTTCTGCTCAACCTTCCCGAGTTGCTGATGTTCCCCTTCACCTCGGTCATGGGCAGCCCCATGGCCCGGGCTCTGGTCCTGCCTTTTGTGGCGGCCGTGCTCATCATTTTTCCGCCCTCTCTTTTTTCAGGATTTGCTTTCCCTCTGGCTTGCCGGATGTATGCCCATGGTGCCGGCAACGTCAGCCGTGACGTAGGGCTGGTGCTGATGGTCAATACCATTGGCTCGGTGGTGGGCCCCCTGGTGGCCGCCTTCATTCTGCTGCCATGGCTGGGTGCGACCATGTCGGTGTTGTTGATTATGTCCCTGCTTGGTGGAGCCGCTTTGGTGATCCTGCGCTGGCAGGGTGTCACTGGTGGCCAGGAGTATGTGCGCAACTTTCTCTATGGGGGCGTGGCTTTGCTGGTGGTTCTGGTTGTGGTGTCGCCCAACTGGCGTATTCTGCCTCCATCGTTCAGCCGTTTTGATCGGGAAGTTCTGTATTATCAGGAGTCGGTGGAAGGAACCTTGTCGGTGGGGCGCGACCGTCAGACCCGCTCCCGCAGCAAGTACACCTATGTCAACAACAGCGCTGTGATCGGATCTTCTTACGATGCGGTCAAGGTTGTCAAAATGGTGGGACATTTTCCCTTCCTGCTGGGCCTGCAGTGCGAAGATGTGCTGGTCATTGGTTTCGGCATTGGGGTGACCACATCGGCCATCGCCTCCCATCCGGAAGTACAATCCATCGAGTGTGTGGAGCTGGTTCCCGGACTGCGGAAGGCGGCCCAATATTACCGCGATCTGAACCATGGCATTGTGGATGATCCACGTTTGAAAATCATACCCGGTGATGGTCGTCACTATCTGCAAACATCGCCCCGAAAGTATGATTTAATCTCCTGCGATCCGACACACCCCATTCTCGGTTCTGGCAGTTTGTACACGGCCGATTATTTTCAGCAGTGCCGCGAGCACCTGAACCCCGGCGGCATGGTCAGCCAGTATTTGCCTCTGCACAAACTGCGGCCCGAAGAATTTCTGGGCATCATCAAAACTTTTGAAACAGTTTTCCCCCACAGCACCGTCTGGCTGGGGCACTATCACGCCGTTCTGCTGGGTGGTCTGAATCCTTTGCCCATTGATTTTGTCCAGTGGTCTGACAACGTGCAAAAGCTGGGGAAGGATGAACATTTCTACGTCAACGCTTATCACCTGGCAGCCACGTTGATGCTGGATGGAACGAGCATCAAGGAATTGGGCGCCCAAAGTGCCGTCAACACCGATGACAAGAGCTACACCGAGTTCTTCAATCCCGACTGCCTGCTGGAGGACAACATTGGCCGCAATCTGCAGTTTCTCATGAAATCGCGATGCGATGTGGGCAGCATTTTCAGGAATGTTCCCCGGCCGGATCTGCTGCAGCGATACCTTGAGGGAAACCGTCTGCTGACCGAGAGTTTGTATTATAAGCTGGAACGGGATGACAAGCGCAGTCTGGACTTTCTGAAGCAGGCTGTGCGGGCCAATCCGGAAGACCAGGAGTATCCGTTCCTGATCAAGTTGTATTTCTGATGCTTTCGGAACAGGCCACAACCCGGCACAAAACTCTGGTTTTCACCATTGTGGTTGTTGGCGTTTTGCTTCGTCTGATTTATCTCGCGGACAGTGCAGATGATCCTTCGGCATACCAGCCCCTGGTTGATTCACGAACGTACCATGAACTGGCCATAGGGTTGGCCGAAGATGGTGTTCTGGATGAACACTTCCTGTGGCAGGCACCTCTGTACCCTCTTCTTCTGGCTGGAGTTTACCGCCTGCTGGGCGTGTCTTTGCTGGCAGTGAAACTGCTGCAAATATTTTTGGCCGGTGGAACCATTCTATTGACCATCCGGCTGGGCTGCAAACTCTATGACGAGAAAACCGGTTTGCTCGCGGGGGCCATGGTGGCCCTTTGCGGTCCACTTTTATTCTTTGATCTGCAATTGCTGGCCACGGGCCTGGCCGTGTTCTGGATGGTGGCTCTGGCCAATCTGGCTCTTCAGGTTCGGCAGCAGGCAGAGGCA
>JAOZJV010000108.1:7424-9044 GCA_029935695.1 Candidatus Krumholzibacteriia bacterium
AGGCAGAGGCAAATTTACCCTGGGCCAGCCTGGGCCTGGGACTGGTGGGTGCTCTGGCAATTCTTACCCGCCCCACTTTTTTGCCCATTGTTTCCCTCTTGCTGGTTTGGCCAGTCAAATGGCAGTTATGGGGAAAACGCCTGGGCCTGGCTTTGGCTGGGCTGCTGATTATTCTGGTGCCCTTTGCTCTGGAAATGCAGAACCTCACCGGCCACACGGGCCTGATGCCGCCTTCCGGAGCCATCAACCTGTACATTGGTAACAACCAGGAATTCGACGAGACCATCAGCATCCGCACCGGCTTGCCGTGGGAGGATTTGATGGCCGAGCCCATGCGTCACGGCTACCAGCCTGGGCCATGGAACGGACAGGATTATTTTCGTGGCCGTGTTTTGGAATTCGTCACCGCAGACCTGGGTGAATTTCTGGTTCTTCTGGTGCGCAAAACGACCCACCTGTTATCCGGCCGGGAACTACCCCGCAATTTGGACATGTATGGGCATCGTCAATATTCAGATTTGTTTTCGGTGCTGGTATTCAAGATTGGGGCCTGGGGTTTTCCCATGGCATTGCTTTGGCCCTTGGCTGCCATCGGTTTGATGGCCCCCGGGAGTCGTAAGTGGGGGCCCTTGTTGGGGATGCTGCTTGGTTATGCCGCGGCCCTGATCCTGGTTTTCATAGCCAGCAGGTACCGCGCTCCCCTGGTGCCCTTGTTGTGCATTCTGGCAGCCAACGGCCTCATGTGGATGGGGGCAATGGTACGCCAGCGTAACTGGCGTTCCCTGGTTCCAGCCTCAGCTATATTTGTGGGGATGACCTTGTTGGCCACTTTGCCTGGCCCTTTCGTTCAGGAAAAAAACAACCTGCAGGGCGAGCTGCATTACGGTGTCGGCTGGAATTATTACCAGCTGGAAAACTGGTCCGAAGCCGAAAAAGAATTCCGACAGGCCGTTCTGTTGGATGAAACCCTTCCCGAAGCCCACAACTTCCTGGCTCTGGTCCTTACCCGGCAGGAGCTGTGGGATGAGGCCATGCATCACTTCGATTTGGCGGTCCAGCTGAATCCCGACTATTCCGATGCCGTCAGCAACCTGAAACTGTGCAGGAGCAAGAGAGCTGAAGCCCACTACCGGCAGGGACGCGCCATGGAAGCAGGCAGCCCTGGCAAGGCCATTGAAATCTATGAGGGAATATTGGCGTTCCACCCGGACTGGCCGGAAGTATCGGTCCGGTTGGCCTGGATGCTGTCCACTGGAGATGATCCTAACTTGCGGGATGGAACCAGAGCGGTGCAGTTGCTGGCTCAACCATCACTGGCATCAGTTTTGGCGGATCCTTATGTGATGTATGTGCAGTCGGCGGCTTTGGCCGAGGCGGGAAATTTTGAGGATGCTATCGCTGTAGGGTTAATCGCGCGGGGGAAAATCGACACTGAATCACGGCGTGATCTGGCTAACCAACTGGATCAGGCATTGGTTTTGTTCAAGGCGGGGAAATCCTTGAATTAGGTTAACAGAGGGTTTTCCGGCTGACCCATTTCCCGATGGTTTTTTCCAGAATTTTCCGATCCACCGGCTTGGTCACATAATCGTTCATGCCCGCTGCCAGGCAGATGTCCCT
>JAOZJV010000640.1 GCA_029935695.1 Candidatus Krumholzibacteriia bacterium
GACTACCTGACCAAACCCTTCAGCATCCGGGAACTCACCGCGCGCATCAAGGTGCTGCACCGACGCATCGAACGGGCCGAAGAAATGGCCAGGATCTCATCCGGCGATCGCATCCTGGATTTGGGTCCCCTGAAAATCGACCATGGTAAGCGCAAAGTGCAGATCAATGGCGAGCCCGTGCAATTGACCGTGAAAGAATACGACCTGCTGTACACCCTGGCCGCAAGGCCTGGTCGCACCTACAGCCGGCGCCAGCTGCTGGACATCGTCTGGGACCAGGATTCCGATGTCTACGAACACACCGTCAACTCGCACGTGAACAGATTACGCAACAAAGTGGAAGACAACCCCAACCGGCCCCGCCTGATTTTAACAGTCTGGGGAATCGGTTACCGATTCACCGAGGAATTCCTGTAGAATGAAACTGCCCCGATTCACAACAACTTTGGCGTTCCGTATTTCAAGCCTTTTCCTTCTGATGCTGGTCATCAGTGGCGGAGGCTTTTGGTGGTGGCTCAGCGGCACCACCGTCACCGGCGACATGGCTGCCGAAGAAGCAGCATGGTATTCGAACAAAGCGGAAGGTGAGCTGGATGAGCTGGCCGCCGAAATGGCCGCCTCTTTCAATGACAGCCAAACCATGACCCAGACTGCCGTATCCTACGGCCGCGATATCAACCGGTATGATGCTGAAATCATTATCTTTGACAGCGACGGTCAGCATATTTATTCATCCCAGCCCGACAGTCTTTTTCTGGCAGTGGCCACCGTGAACCCTCAGCTCATGCACGACATGTCCTCCGGAGACTGGGATTACAACTCCTATCCTCTGCCCGACGATGTTGATGCCTACGAAAATCGTATTTTCGAAGTGGACCGCCTCTTCCAGAACAACGACACCGCCGCACCGGTCATTGGTTATCTGGCGGCCAGTTATCGTCCCGCTATTATCTCCCTGGATGATATTGAAACAGCCGAACGGAAGATTGGTCTGAACGCCATCCTGCTGCTGCTGGTTTATTCGGGCATCAGTGGTTTGGTGATCATGTTCTGGACCACAAGGCGCATCCGCCGTCTGCGTGATGGAGTGGAAGCTTTTTCCTCGGGTGATCTCAAAACCAGAGTTCCGGCTACCAGTGGTGATGAAATTGGAGCCCTGGGCCGTAATTTCAACACCATGGCCCACAGCATTGAAAACATGATGGAAAAGCTGAAGGAAAAAGAACAATTCCAGCGCAACCTCATTGCCAACATCAGCCATGATCTGCGCACCCCCATGGCCAGCATGCGAGGCTATGTGGAAACCATCAGTATGCAGGGCGACACCATGAATGCCGATGAGCGGGAGCGTTATCTGGCCATTATCAACGGCAACCTGGTGCACCTGGACAAACTCATTGATCACATGCTGGTGCTCAGCCGCTTTGACAGCGGGCAGGCAACTTTTCAGATGGAAGATTTTCCATTAGTCGAATTGGCTGATTCAGTTCTCATGCGGTGTGAGGGATTGGCCGCGGAACGAAACATCAGCCTTGATCTTGATTTGGACGGCAGCCCGTCCCTGGTCCATGCGGACCCGCTGCAAGTGGCTCAGGTGTTGCAGAACCTCATTGAAAACGGCATCAAGTTCAATCGGGATGGCGGCCATGTGGTCGTTGGTTTGAAATCGGTGGGCAACCTGATGGAAGTCTCGGTGAAAGATACGGGCCTTGGCATTGCACCGGAAGATCTGCCCCATATTTTCAAACGTTTTTACACAGCAGACAAGAGCCGCACCCGTGCAGTGGACGGCACCGGATTTGCCGCAGTCCAGGATCACCTGGGCCAGAGTTCCGGTTTGGGTCTGGCCATTGCCTCCAAGATTGTGGCCGGCCACAGCAGCATGCTTCAAGTCACCAGTATTCTTAAAGAAGGAACAACTTTCAGCTTCAGTCTGAAAACTGCTGCTTCCCAGGATGAAATGAGTCAGGAAGGATAAGTGACCTTCCTGACACATTAGCTGATCAACTACTTCGTAATTCCCGCCCCACCACAATGCCACCCAGCAAGGCCATCGCCAACAATCCTGCAGCAGCCATAGGCTCGCCCAGTAAAAATTTGCCCATGCCAAACAGGATGCCAAAAACCCCGGCGCAACCGGCAGCCCAGACGCCCACCCGGGACCAGCTGAGACCATCACACTGAACATCAGGGTTTTCAAGGGCCACCGGCCCCCAGAATCCTCCGGGGCGCACTTTGCGGTAAAAGCCCGACAGCCTTTCGGCTGAAACTGGCTTGGTCAGAAAGGTGACTGTAAGCCAGGTCACCATAGTCACGGGAACCAGGATCATGGCCTTGTGGTGAGTTGCCAGAGCCATATCACCAATCTTCACCGGCGTGGCAAAGAGTTCGTAGGCCTCACCCGACTGCACCGCCGCCACAATCTCAAAGCCAAAGGCCATCACCACTGACGAAGCC
>JAOZJV010000109.1 GCA_029935695.1 Candidatus Krumholzibacteriia bacterium
AGGAGCCGGATGCCGGTCCCCCAGGCCACACGCCGGGTGCGTCCCGTGCGGATCAAAAGTCCCTGGTAGAACCTTCGATAACCGATAGCCGCCGGCCAGGGCAGCAGGATGATCAGGGATGTACGGGTCAGGGAGGCAATATCAGGATCAAGCCGCATCCATTGGTGGATCACGAGGGACCAGGCAGGGGAAAAAATCAGCACCAGCATGACGACAGTGATGCCCGTGTTCAGAATCCAGGTGAAGTTGCGCAACCGGCGAAAATTCCCGGCAGAGTCAGCCAGGGCCGTGGATGCGCTCATCATCATAATCACCGGCGCTTCGACCATGATGGCCAGGGCGAAGGCCACACCGTAGGCCGCGAGGTTGAGTTTGGGCTCAGCCAGACGGGCAATAATGGCCGTCAGCAGAGGACCTTCAATGGCCATCATCAGCCAGGTTGTCTGCAAAGGCAGCCAAAAGCGGAAGATGCCGGAAATGCTGGTGCGGTTGTTCATGTGCGGGAAAGTAATCATCTGAGAGGGATTTTAAAAGAGGTAACAATTGAGGCGGAATGCCGTAGAATCGGTGGGCTTGCACTGAACCCATCCAGACGGTTTGATTTTTAAGCCGTTCAGGAAAGGAAATTTCATGAAAACCAATTTATGCGGTCAATGGGCACAAATGTACTTGGTTGTTGCCTTGTTGCTGATGACAGGCACAGCCCCCGCCGGTGAAGAAGTGGTGCGCGATGGCGTTTTGCACATCACCAATGAAAGCAGTCCCACCGGGGGCACCGAAATCATCACTTTTGAAGAGGTGTGGCGCGTGGGCGGAGAAGATGGGGAAGATTTTTTTGGTCTGGTCACCCAGGTTGTGGTTGGGGACGACGGATCCATCTTTCTTCTGGACACACGCCTTTCCGAAGTGCCGGTTTACGCTCCTGATGGTGAACGCCTGGACACCCTCAGCCGCGAGGGCGAGGGCCCGGGAGAGACCCGGATGCCCACCAACCTGGTTCTGATGCCTGATGGCAATCTGGGTTTGGTACAGCGGTTTCCTGGTAAACTCACCCTGATCGATCAGCAGGGCACTCCCAAGGGTGAAGTGGAGCCTAAATTGGCAGAAGGCGGCTTCATGGCTTTGTTTGATTGCTTCCCTCGGGCCGATGGGCAACTGACGGTCGTCGGGCAGAGCTTCAAGCAGAATGGAACCACCGGCCGGACGGACATCAATTTCGTTTCCAATTTCAGCAGTGAGGGCACTGAAACCGTACGGTACACTGAAGTGGTTAAGGAGATGGATTTTTCGAACTTCTATTTCAAGGAAGACGAGCAGAACGAAATCACTTTCCGCAAGGCCACTGTGGGCACCGACGGCCGGGTTTATGTGAGCAAGAGTCGCAACAGCTATGAGATTCATGTCTACCGGCCCGATGGTAAGCTGGAGCGGATCATTGAACGGGAATATGAGCACCGGGTGCGCACGGATGAGCAATATCAGCGCGTTTATAACGTTGCCGAGGCTCAGTTGTCCCGCGTGCCGGGGGCCAGATTCGATATCTCCAAAACAGAACCGGATATCAGCAGTTTACGCATGGCAGCAGACGGAAACTTGTGGGTCACGAGCAGTCATTCGGGATTTGAAGAGCCCGAAGGTGTTCTGGTGACGTACGATGTTTTTGATCCGGACGGTCATTTCATCAAGCAGGTTGCCGCCAGTTGTGAAGGTGATGGAGAGAATGACAACCTTTTCTGGTCTCCTGATGGCTCAGCAGTTCTGGTCACGGGTTTTGCCGAGGCCCTGCGCTCCTTGCAATCTGCCGGGGCTGCATCCGGTGATGATGGCGAAGAAGAATCCGAGCCCATGGAAGTCATTTATCTGCGGCCGATGGAATAAGAGTTCAGGAAATATTCTGAGGGAAGGGTGCTGGAAACGGCACCCTTTCCTTTTATTCCAACCGGATGTTGTCAATTTCAATGATGGTGGAATCGTTTTTGTCGCTGAGAAAGACCAGCAGGTAGGACAAATCCTGGAGATTCAGCAACCGGTCGCCGTGGAGAACTTTCCGGTCGATCACCGGAACGTTGTAAGTTGTCCACTCCGGGGTGGCTTTGAAACTGTTGCTGACCCAGGTTTGGTCTTTGCGGGATTGATAATCGTCAAGCCGGACGGAGAAGGGTACTTTTTCCCGGCCTGGGGTGATATGGCGAACGTCCAGTTTGAGGGTTGAGTAGCCAGTCCAGTCGTGGGGGAAGTGGCGCATTTGTATACCAGGCCAGCGGCTGGGTGGCCCGCTTTCAAGTTGCAGGACGGTGCCGTCTTCCGTTTTAACAAAATCATAACGGGCCTGACAGGTTTCCTTCCAAAGCCACTTTTCGTGCATGCCTTCAAAGTCGGAAATCAGGGGGAAATTCTGTTGGGCATGATAGCTGCCCAGGATGAGTCCCGGCAGGAAATACAGTTGGGCCGACAAAACCATGACCAACGCCACCATCAAACCCAGACCGGCACGCATTTTGTGACCTTTCCAGATCACCAGACCTGCAGCCAAACCGATACCGGCCAGGTCCAGGGCAAAGTCTTCAATAAGGGCTGTTCGTCCCACCAGGGTTTGCACCAATTCGATGAGGCCGCCTAAAATCATGCCGGCTAGGATCGCCCATTTCAACCGTCCGGTCAGAGGGCCGCGCCAGTAGAACAGGAGAGTCAGAATCATCAGGAAAGGCACATGAATCTGGTCACCGAGGTTACCGATGAGTGGGTGCCTGCGCAGAACCATGGGGATGGGCAGGAAGAAAGGGATCAGGAGAAAAGCCAGAGTGGCCAGAAGAAGGGGCCAACTGTTGAGAAAGGTGGGCGCGGGTAAGGCTGGGGTGGGGCGAGGCCTGGTCATTAGGTTCTCGGTTTCCAGATCACTTCAATGTTTAAATACATCACAAAACTCATTTTCACCCAAAGAAAAAATAACTAACCCCAATTGCAGCCGTAATCCCCGCCGCATCGGCCACCAACCCGCAAAGCACCGCGTGCCTTGTCTTACGGATTCCCACCGCGCCAAAATAAACAGCCAACACATAGAACGTGGTCTCTGTGCTGCCCTGGATCACACTGACCAGGCGGCCGGCAAAAGAATCGGCACCATGGGCCTGCATGGTTTCGATCATCATGCCCCGGGCGCCACTGCCGCTCAGGGGCTTCATGAAAGCCGTGGGCAACCCGTCAATGAAACGGGCATCCAGGCCCATGGTTCCGGCCAGACTTCGACCGGCATCCAGAACCAGGTCCAGGGCACCGCTGGCCCGAAAAACACCGATGGCCACCAGCATGGCGACGAGGTAGGGGATGATCCCCACGGCAACCTGAAAGCCTTCTTTGGCGCCATCAATGAAAGTATCGTACAGATTAATTCTTCGGCGGATTGCGCCCAGCATAAAGCCAATAATCACCGAAAACACCAGGAAATTGGCCAAAATTGAGGATTGTGCCTGCATGGCTTCCCGCTCCAGGTTGCCAAAATAGGCCACCATGCCAGCAACCAGAAGTCCCATGCCGCCCAGATAAGCCAGAACCACGGGGCTGAAAAGCCGGATTTTCTGGAAGGCCGAGGTGATCAGTAACCCGGCCATGGTGCTGCAGAAAGTGGCAATGAGGATGGGCAGGAAAATATCCGTGGGGTCGGCGGCGCCCATCTGCGCCCGGTAGGTGAAAATTGTCACGGGAATGACGGTGACCGCTGAGGTGTTGATGACCATGAAGAGGATCATCTCGTCGCTGGCCGTGTCTTTTTGCGGATTCAGCTGCTGGAGGTCTTTCATGGCTTTCAGGCCCAGAGGTGTGGCGGCATTGTCCAGACCCAGCATGTTGGCGGCCATGTTCATGACGATGCTGCCGGTGGCGGGGTGACCTTCGGGAATTCCGGGAAAAAGTCTGCGCAGCAGAGGACCGAACGCCCGGGCCAGCAGGTCCACCGCTCCGCCTTTTTCACCAATGCGCATGATGCCCAGCCAAAGGCACATGACACCGGTCAATCCCAGGGCTATCTTGAAGGCGGTTTCGGCCATATCGAAGGTGGAGCCCACCATTTCCTGCCATACTTCCGGGTGCCCGCAGGCGGCGCGGTAGATGGCCGCGGCAAAGCCTCCAACGAAAAAGAAGGTCCAGATCCTGTTGAGCATCCATTCTCCAGGGTGTTACAGTGGGCCGGAAGCACACAGGGCCCGGCTGGGAAACAGTTTAGCCGGACACTTTCCATCTGTCATGTACGAATGAGAAGAGATTATGGATATTGTTTGGACAGGCACACTGAAAAAGATGCGCGTTGAGGCGGCGGAGCCCGTGCAGTACTACCTGACGGATGGCTGGTTTGAGCAGGAAAAGAGAGTTGCCGACCATTTGCTGAACCAGCACCTGGGTTCTGCCCTGGAATTGCGTTTCACCGGTGCAATCAATTGCATCGCCTGCGGCCGGAAGGTGAAGAAGACCTTCGGGCAGGGATTTTGTTTTCCCTGCACCCGCAGCCGGGCCGAAGCGGATATCTGCATCATTAAGCCCGAGCTGTGCCACCATGGTGATGCGGAAAATCCCTGCCGGGACGAGGCCTTCGCCCAGGATGTTTGTTTTCATCCCCACTATTTGTACTGCTCGCTCACTTCAGGAGTGAAGGTGGGTATCACTCGCGAGGTGAACATCCCCTCGCGCTGGATTGATCAGGGTGCGGTGGCGGCGGTGCCGGTGGCGTTGCTGCCCAACCGCCGGGCCGTGGGTGAAGTTGAAAAACGACTCAGCGATGAGGGATTCAAGGACAAGACCCACTGGACGCGCATGCTCAAGGGCAATCCCGAGGATCGTGATTTGATGGAAGTTGCCGAGCGTGTGGTGCAGCGGCTGACCGAGTGGGAAGTCGAGGGTGTTTTGTCGCCTCTTGAACGGCTGGAGCACCATTTTGAATATCCGGTGCAGAAGTGGCCGGTCAAAGTCACGAGTTTGAATCTGGACAAGAATCCCACAGCCGGGGGCGTTCTGCAGGGGATCAAGGCGCAATACCTTATTTTTGACAATGGGGTGATCAATTTACGTAAATATTCCGGTTACCGTGTAGAGGTGGCTGCCGGCTGATCTTCAGTTGTCCCCATGGCCTGACGATGTGACCCCGCCGTGTCAATCGGTGGGGTCGCTTTTTATCCTCAAGAAATCATAAATTTTTTTAACTTCAATATTTGCAGTGGAATACGACGGGTGTTCCTTCTGGCTCCTCTTTTGCTTTACCTCCATCATCAGCCCAATACGTTCAATGTTTCAAGGAGGGAACTATGCAGAACAAAGGATTTGAATTCACCGAAGCCAGGGTCATGAACGAAAGCCTCGAACCCCTGAAAATCAGCCAGTTGGAAGAGCGGCTTGAAGTCAGTTATCTGATGCCGGGCGGGGACGTGGTGGATGGTAATTTATTCGACGGCGAAAATTGCTGCCACGACAAATGCAGTGGCAATGATATCCAGATTGATGACCCCATCGACACTGGTGAAATCACTGGCGGGAGTTGGAGTTGATTCCAACCAATGACAACAGCCGTCTGTCGCGGTCCGGAACTTTGAGGAGTTCCGGGCCCGACCGACGGGCTGAGGCCTCCTCTCAGTACCCCAAGGCGGCCTGGGATTTGTGGACCTTGCGGGCCTTGTGGCCCGAAGCCGAATGGGATGATTTTCTGCAACTCAGGGAAGATCACCAAAAGGCGCTGGCAAGAGAACGGGAGGCTCTTGCCGGTCTGTGGGCGGGGGACCGGAGTATTCTGGCCCCCGGCCGCAGCTTACTCAGCAGCAACCCGGAGCTGAAGTCCGGCTTGATTCTCTCTTTCCACCAGGGACCTTACCAATTGTTGGCCGAACCATTTCTGGCGGCGGGTCTCGAGCCGGTGATTCTGCTTAACCAGGAGGCGCGGGACTCTTTTCGTGAACCCACCCGCAAACTGATGGAGCTCTTGGGTCATCGTGGAAAAATAGAATGGGTGGCGGTGGGTGAAAAAGGTTTTGTGCGCCAGCTGTTCAAGGCCGTTCAGGATCAGCGTCCGGTTCTGGTCTACATGGACGGCAACAACGGAGCCGAAGGCATGGCCGGCACCCGGAGCAACGGGCTGACTTACGCCCTGCCGGGCCGGGACATCAAGGTCCGCACAGGTCTCGCCCGTTTATTGTGCCGCCTGCAGTGCCCCGCTCATCCGGTGGCCCTGCATTGGGATGACGACGGAGAACTTGTTTGGGAAAAACAGCCCACCCAGCAATGGCATCGCAAAGACGATCCGGAACAAGTCACCCGTTTGATTTTCGATTGGTGTTTCAGCGAGATCATGAAGCGGCCCCACCAATGGCAGCACTGGCCCATGCTGCGGGAAGCCAGTGCGTGTTTTTCACCGGGCCTTAACCAGGGGTCCATGGTGCCGGCGGGGTTGCGGGATGATTTTATCAATGCCTTCAACATCTGTCTGGAACGATCGGCCGGTTCAGTGAGCCTGGTGTTGGATAAACATGTGGAAGTATGGCCGGGCGATGTGCTGGCTGACCTGACGGACGACAGATTTTTCCCCGCCGAAGGCATGCAGGACCAGGATCTCCACACTTTGCGCGGTGGTCACCCCACACTGAAACAGCTATGTGAAGAACATGGTCTTCATTGGGTGAAATTCCATGCTTTGAGGCTTTGTCTGCTGGGTGTGGCCAGGTTGGGCGGGTGAGATGGGCGGCAAATGGCGAATCCTGTCTCACCCAACGGGGCCGTGGGTCATCAACACCGGAGGACGCAGGCTGGTCATGCCCCAGGTCCCCGCCCGATGGCTGGCATCCCTGGAGGGGAGGCGGCCTGAAGCGGATGAAATATTGCAGTGTCTTCGGCGGGGCAACCAGGCAGAAGGGACTCCCTGGAGTGAGGCGCAACTTGTTCAGACCATGGACTGTCTGACAGCGATGTCAGAAGGGCCGGTACCCAGCTCATCCAGCAGGTCTCTCTGGCTGCGCATTCCACTGGTGTCTGCACGCTGGGTTCAGATGATGGCACGCCCGCTGGAGGTGCTGACCAAAGGGTGGGTTTTGGTTGGCCTGGCCCTCTGGGGTTTGGTTGTGCCCCTGCTGCCGCTGACCAGGCAGAACTCCGGGTTCCTCAGTCACGGAGACTGGTTTGCGGCAGCAATCCTCTTTCTGGTCGGGGCTCTGCTGCATGAACTGGGTCACGCGGCAGCGCTTTCGGCCCAGGGTTATCCGGCCGGGGGCATAGGGGTAGGCATGCTTTTCGTGATCCCGGTGTTGCACAATGATGTCTCGGCTATTTCCATGCTCTGCACCCGGGGAAAATTGCGGGTGGATTTAGCCGGGATGGTTCTGCAGGCGGCTTACGGTGCGGTGTTGCTTTTGCTGGCCACTGGGTTTTCATCACAGGCTCCGTTCTTAAGCCTGGCTGTCCGCATGACCTATGCAGCCGTCTGCTGGAATTTGATTCCTTTCATCCGGGCCGATGGGTACTGGGCCCTGTGTGATGCGTTGGGATTTCAGGATTTGGACAGGGTAGCCCCGGTCGGTATTTCACGGCCAAAACTGATTTTCAAACTGATTCACAGAGTATTGAATATTGTATTTCTGGGTATGGTGGCGGTTGTTCTGCCAGTTATGTGGGCGGGACGATTGACCGCTGTTTTGCCTGCCGGTTGGGGCCCATGGTCATCAGTGATTATTCCTGGGTTGGTTCTTCTGCTTTGGGGATTCATGGGCAAAAGGATATATCATTTGATTGGGCTGCTGGTGGTGGAGGCTGGGCGGAAATGTACTATTTCTTCTGCCGCTGCGCCGAAGGCAACCGCAAATCCATGGGCACTCCCTGGGTCGAAAGAATAATAATCCGCTGTTCATCTTCAATACGCAGCGGGTGCGGCAAAATCCTTTGTTGCAAAAGCAGCTGAATCTGCTGGCCGGAAAGAGCAATGCCTTTGATCTCCGGCTCCAGAACATACCCACAGCCATCTTTCCACCCGGAGCATCCGTACGCCCTTTTTCCTTTGATCACTTCTTTGTTGCAGAGAGGACAATCGCCCCACTTGGAAGAGTCGAGTCGCTGGCGGGTGCTATTCTGGATCATGTTGAGTATGTAGTCGCTGATTCCCTGCATGAAATCATTCGCATCCAGATTGCTGCGCTCTATCTGTTTCAGTTTTTCTTCCCACTCGCCGGTCATTTCCGGTGATTTGAGCAGTGGATCGCGGATCAGAGCAATCAAACAACGCCCCATGTCGGTGCACCGAAGTTGCTTCTTTTCCCGCCGGATATAATTGCGGCGAATCAGGGTCTCGATGATGGCGGCGCGGGTGGCCGGTGTGCCAATGCCCCGTTCTTTGAGGGCTTCCCGCAGAATATCGTCATCCACCAGCTTTCCGGCTGCTTCCATGGCGCCGAGCAGTGAGTTTTCGGAAAAATGTTTGGGTGGTTTGGTTTTTCCTTCGCGCAGGAAAGGTTCGTGCGGTCCGGTCTCACCCTGGACAAAATCAGGCAGGGTCTGGTTGTCGTCAGCAGTCTGTTTTTTCTTCTTTTTGGGGAAAAGAGCCGTCCAGCCGGCTTCCACTACCTGTGTGCCTTTGGCCTGAAATTTCACTTTGTTGCTGACTGCATCCACCGTTGTGATGTTCTTCAGGCAAACGGGATAAAAGGCGGCAATGAGCTGAATCGTTACGGCCTCATAAACCAGGCGTTCATGAGAACCAAGATTATTCGGCTTGATGCCCGTGGGAATAATGGCGTGATGGTCCGTCACCTTTTTATCGTCGATGATACGCTTGCTGAAAGGCAGTTTGGCCAGATCCAGGGGTTCAATGGGTTTGGGCCAGAAAGATTTGAGCTGCTCCAGTATTTTGGGAATACGGGGCTTCATGTCCTTGCTGAGATACCGTGAGTCCGTACGTGGATAAGTGACCAGCTTGGCTTCGTAGAGATTCTGGGTGGCGCTCAGGGCGTCCGCTGCCGAGAGTCCGTGATGTTTGTTAAGCTCGCGCTGCAGTGTCGTCT
>JAOZJV010000641.1 GCA_029935695.1 Candidatus Krumholzibacteriia bacterium
GCTCCTTCCAACAGTCAGAGCATTTATGCTTATGACAGTGGCTGCCTTGGTGCATCTCTTTACAGGGATTGGATCAAGAAGGAATTCCTGAAGAAACACGCCAAGCTTGAGAAGCTCAAGGTTGAGAAGATTGAGGCTTTGGCAATCAGCAAGGAAATGGAGGGGTAAGTCCGGAATTTTCTGGTTTACTTCCTATTTGTCCGCACAAAAAAACCGCGAGCGTTCATTGACGCTCGCGGTTTTTCTTTTACCCAGCTGCGGAGCTAATCTCGCACAAATGGATTGCTGCTGCGCTCTCTGCCCACCGTGGTATCGGGCCCATGTCCACTAACAACAATGGTGTCATCGTCCAAGACATAGATTTGCTCACGGATACTCTTTTCCAAAGTGGCAAAATCGCCTCCTGGTAAATCCGTCCTGCCAATGGACCCGGCAAACAAACAATCGCCCACAATGGCATAATCAGGAATGCGGAACATCAACTGGCCGGGCGAGTGTCCGGGAACATGGGTCACGCTGATTTCCATCCCGGCAAAAGAAATACTGCCGCCATCCACCAGATCGGTCTTGAATTCAGGAAATTCAGTGACCGGCAAGCCATAGCTGTTTTGAGCCTGCTGCATGATCTCAATGATGGGTTGGTCCGCCACATGACAGCGCAGGGGAAGATTGTGGACTTTCTGGATTTCAGCAGCACCTTCCACATGGTCGAAGTGCCCATGGGTGGCCAGCAGTGCAGTTAAACGGCATCCCGACTCTTCAATCAGTTGCAATAGCCGCTCAGGCTCAGAACCCGGGTCAATGAGGATGGCTTCGGGCCCGTCTGGACCTTCTGCGCTCAGAATAATTGAATTCATCTGCAAAGGCCCCACTGGAACCACGGTCACTTTGATCTGCATGCTTCATCTCCAGGTGAAAAATGGCCGGCCCCGCTTAAACAGGGCCGGCCTCATCAAATATCCGGCACTGAGGTATTAGTCCTCGTCGCTGTCGCGTCCAAGGTGAGTGATTGCTTCTTCACCCATGATCCAGCGCAGTGTGTTCTTCAGCTTGGTCTGCTGAATGAACAGGTCGTGTTCAGCCGTCTGGCCTTCAGGCATAACCGGGCTCTTGAAGTAGAAGCTCAGCCATTCCTGAATACCGCCGGGCAGACCGGCGCGCTTGCCGAGGTCCAGCAGCAGGGCCATGTCCAGCACGAGGGGTGCGGCCAGGATGGAATCGCGGCACAGGAAATCGACCTTGATCTGCATGGGGCGTCCGCACCAGCCAAAGATGTCGATGTTATCCCAACCCTCTTTATTATCCCCACGGGGTGGATAGTAGTTGATGCGCACCTTGTGGTACAAATCGCCGTACAGGTCAGGATACAGATCCGGTTGCAGGATGGTGTCCAGCACGCTCAACTTGGAAACTTCCTTGGTCTTGAAGCTTTCCGGATCGTCCAGAACTTCGCCGTCCCGGTTGCCCAGGATATTGGTGCTGAACCAGCCGGCAATACCCAATTGGCGGGCTTTGAAGCCGGGAGCCAGGATGGTCTTCATCAAAGTCTGGCCGGTTTTGAAGTCCTTGCCGCACAGTCCGGCGCGGGTTTCCATGGACAGTTGTTCCAGGGCAGGCACATCGCCGCTCAGGTTGGGAGCGCCGTTGGCGTAGGGGACACCCATCTTGATGGCCGCGTAGGCGTAGATCATGCTGGGGGGGATATCCACGCTGTCTTCGCGCAGTCCCTTTTCGAATGCTTCAATGCTCTGGTGGGTTTCGGTGCTCTTCATGTAGATCTCAGTGGATCCACACCAGACCATTACCAGACGATCGCAGCCATTCTCTTTCTTGAAATGTTCCATGTCCGCCATAACCTGCTCGGCCAGTTCCATTTTGGTACCGGTTTTGACATGGGTGCCATCAAGCTTCTTGACATAATATTTGTCGAAGACTGCTTTATAAGGCTTGATCTGCTCGAGCTCGGGTTTGAGCTGGTCCAGCAGGTCTTTTTCCAGGACGCCGGCATTTACTGCGGCGTCGTAAACTGAATCTTCAAAAATATCCCAGCCACCAAAGGCGATGTCGTTAAGGTCAGACAGGGGAAGGAAATTTTTGACAAGGGGCTGACGATCGTCGGTGCGTTTGCCCAGACGAATGTGGCCCATTTGAGTGAAACTGCCGATGGGCAGGCGCAATCCCTGACGGATGGCGATGACACCAGTAACGAAAGTGGATGAGACCGCGCCCATACCTGGGGTCAGGATTCCGAGCTTCCCGTTCATGGGTTGGATCTGCAACTTTTCTGACATTTTAAGCTCCTCTTCAAAATGAACATCTGAGTGGATGATAATCCTGCATTAAACGATAGTTGCCCCAAATGGTAAAGGCAAAAGAAATGTTGTTAACAAAATGTAACGTTTTCCTAGGTTCTCAGGGGGTTTTAGGCTGTTTTTGAGGATAAATCTCAAAACT
>JAOZJV010000110.1 GCA_029935695.1 Candidatus Krumholzibacteriia bacterium
CCATCAATATCCTTGGCATCAAAGACAACCGCGTTGCCACCCACTTCAAGAAAGCGATCCACCCGGCGCAGCACCGAAGAGACGCCGCAGGCTGGTCCCGTCAAATAAATTCCCCGCATTTCGGCGCCATCAGCCACATTGGTGGTTGCCACAGGGCATTCCATCACCGGCAAAACGGGGATGCGTAATTTTTGTCCGATAAGCAGCAGGTTGGATTTCAGGTTGTTGGCGCTGCGGATGTCGGACATCAGGTTATCCAATGCATAATGATTGGTCTGATCCCTGTGCATGCTGCAGATTTTGATAAGAGTGTCGCCCTTTTTGACACTGTATTCGAGAGTATCAGCCGGAGACAGGGCAGTCTGGGCCGAAACCGGCGAGATGCATAAAAAAAGCAATGCACTTCCCACAAACAATCCGTTGATCCATCCCTGAAGCTTCCCTGCTGTTGCAAAATGCATGATCCGACCTGCCCAATATTGCGTAACCCAATGAAAAAAAGCGATTTGGTGTCCTGAATGGAGATTCAGCAAAGGACGGACCGGGAAGAATCAAATCGTTTACAGAACCATGCGGTGGTGGCAAAATGACCGAAAACATCAATCACCTTTGGGGAGTATTCATGCCAAATTTGAAAATGTTGACGCTTATCGCTTTGGCCACCCTTTTTCTGGCCTCGGGATGCACCCCCAAAAAGGATGATGAAAAGATAGAAAAACCATCACCACCCGAAGCCAGGGAAGTTTTCCACGTTTTCTCATTTGATGGCGCCATGGGAAGCCGGTACATGATGCATTTCACCGGATCTGGCGATCAGGCCATTTTGTACACCCATGGCGAAACCCTCCCCATGACTCACCAGGCCGCTGCCTCGGGGGCCAAATATCAAGGTGAGCGCCTCATGGTCTGGATCAAAGGCGACGAGGTGTTGATGGAAGTGGACGGCCAAAGAGTGGGACCCTGCAAAGTTTCCGGTTTGCAATCCATTCTATCGACGGCCTGGCTCAGCAGCACCGACTTCTGGGCCGTGGGCAACGAGCCCTCCTGGAATTTGATCATGGGTCGGGACAGAGTGGTTTTGCTCACGGAAATGGGCCAAAAAAAGACGGTGTTCCCAGGGCTTGAGGAAGTGATTTTCGACCCCCAAAAACCCTATGGAACTTACGTGTTTATCAATGATGAAAAACATGAACTGGAGATTGAAATTTTGGAAGGGCGCTGCACTGATACTATGAGTGGAGAGCCTTTTGCCGTCTCGGTGCGACTGGTGCTGGATGGGCAGGAAATGCTGGGCTGTGGAACAGGGTTATTTTAGTCTCTAAATGAAGGAATTTCGTCTCAATGATTAAAATCGGACAGGTCAACAAACTGCAGGTGATCAAGGAAGTCGACTTCGGTTATTACCTCGACAGTGAAGACGAAGACTGGGATGAAATCCTGATGCCCTTCAGCTCCGCTCCCAAATCAGTTGAGCTTTACGAGTGGCTCAATGTTTTCATCTACTTTGATTCTGAAGATCGCATCATCGCCACCATCCATAAACCTTTCGCCCTCATTGGTGATTTTGCCCTGCTGAGAGTGGCCTCCATCGAAAAAATTGGAGCATTTCTGGACTGGGGTTTACAAAAAGATTTGTTCGTACCCTTTGGTGAACAGAAAACACGCATGAAGCCTGACCGCTCATACGTTGTCCGTGTTTTCCTCCATGAGGCATCGGGGCGCATTGCAGCCTCGTCACGGTTGGAAAAATTCCTGGATGATGGTCCTGGTGATTATGAATTCGGACAGGAAGTCGACCTCATCATCACCCGGGAAACCGATTTGGGTTACAAGGCCATCATTAACAAATCACACTGGGGGTTTCTCTATCACAATGAGATTTTCCAGAAGCTGAAAGTTGGTCAGAAACTCAAAGGCTATATCCAGAAACGCCGGGAAGATGGCAAAATCGATTTGTCGCTGACGGCCATGGGGTATGAAAAAGTTGATCCCATTGCCCAGGCCATCCTGGCTTTACTGGAGAAAAAAGGAGGGTTCCTGCCCATCACCTCAAAGACATCTCCAGAGAAGATTTATGAGACCTTTGGGGTGAGTAAGAAAAACTATAAAAAAGCCCTGGGCGCCCTCTATAAAAAACGTCTGGTCAATGTTGATGCTGATGGCATCAGATTGACGAGCCACCCTTAACAAAGAATCTGATTGCCATCATCAATTCCTGCGGCAATGGTTTTTGGGGAGTTGGGGAGCTAGGCATGGGGTTCCATTAAAGGGTTGTATCGCTAAAGGAATGACTGGACTCTGGTTATCCGATCAAGCCGCCGGCAGTGAGACTGGTTCGATAGAATTATTCTGATGCTGGCGGCTTCATCTTTTCAGCAAATCGCACTTATAATGAAATCATCACATTACAATATTTCATCTTTTTGTACCAGATAGGATTATTTATGCTACTATCAACAAAGTACAGACTTGGATCATCGCCCATCCCCTTCAAGTCCGTGCCCTTTTTCGGCATCCCTTTTGCAACATCAGGGATAGAAAACTTTCATTACTTCCGGGGCATAATCAGGAGATGAAGATGAAAACACCAACTCTAAGTGTATGGATCGGTATAGGATTAATTTGGCTGATGTCCATTCCTGCTGGTAATGCTTCAGCCCAGGAGGCAATCCTGGCTGATCACACATTCGTCACCACCTTTGATCAGATTCCTGCCGAAATCTTCGAAACCATTCGAGAGGACTATCACTTTTTTTACGGCCACACTTCTCATGGCAGTCAAATCATGTCAGGCCTTGGTGCGCTGGCAGCTGAAGACAGTGAAAAGTATCAGGTTCCTCATTTTCATGAAATCAGTGATGATCTGGGACACAACGGCGATACCAGCTGGGTCCAACCAACACGAGACTGGTTGGACAATGATCCTGATTGCAATATGGTATTGTGGTCTTGGTGCGGTGGTGCTTCCGATAATACCGAAGCCGGGATGAACATCTATCTTGAAGCTATGACCCAACTCGAAACAGAATACCCTTCGGTAACCTTTGTTTACATGACCGGGCACCTTGACGGTGGTGGACCGGATGGAAATCTGTACCAGATGAACAACCTGATCCGAGATTATTGCGCGACCAATAACAAAGTCCTGTTTGATTTCGCCGATATTGAGAGTTGGGATCCTGACGGAAACTACTACCCCAACGAAAATGATGGATGCAGCTGGTGTTATTCCTGGTGCGAGGATAACGGTTGCAGCTCGTGCGGATCCTGTGCCCATTCCCATTGCTTCAATTGCTACCAAAAAGGAAAAGCTTTCTGGTCAATGATGGCTGCCATCGCGGGAGAATCTCTATCTCCTGTTCAAGAAATCCCAACGGCGGCAGATATTCAGATCCGTAACTTCCCCAACCCTTTTAATCCCCAGACAGATATCCATCTGAGGATCGCTCAACCTGGAGCTGGGTCGTTGGGTGTTTATGATCTTTCCGGGAATCTGGTGACTGTTCTTTTCTCAGGTCAATTCTCGGCAGGGGAACAATCTTTCCGATGGAACGGCAGAGACGATCAAGGTCGTTTGCTGGGTTCTGGCATTTATTTCTGTCGGCTTGTTTTGGCGGGACAACAAACAGAGATCAAGATGACATTACTCAAATAATTTTTGGGCTGGTTGGCCATTTCACCCAACCAGCCCCTCTTTATTGATAAATCCGATAAAATCCCCAATAAAACGGATGCTCCCATCGAGGATCCGCTTCAAACAAATCCACTTGCCCCAACCGCAAAGCCTCGGGCAAAGAAACCCCACTCAACCAATGCTTATAAACCTGCTGGGCCAAAAACCGTGAAGCCTGATCATCAACACCCAGGCTGGAAGCGATAACAGCCCCAGCGCCTGCATCAATAAATGCCTGCACAAACCCACCAACAACCGATCCTCCCACCGCAGAGGCTGCTTCACAGCTTGAAAGATAGACCAGGTCCGCATGAAGGGTCAGTTCACTCACCGAATGAGCTGTCAACTGCTCCTGGCCCAGGGCACCGGAAAGAACCAGGTAACTTTGCTCAGGCAAGCCTTTGTAAATCCGGGCATGACTGGCCAGATGAATAGCACAGAAAGAGGCCAGATCCACTTCCTGCAAAGCGTTCCAGGAGGCATCCTCCCCCAAAAGAACAGTGGTGCGATCTTCAGTCCACAGAGCCCCCAGGGCTTTGGCTTCCTCTTCCGCATGAAACAGATTTGGCAAATCAGAATGCCCACCGCTGTTGGCGCCAACGGTCAAAAGAGCACCATCCGACGAGGGGAAAGCGCAGCTTGTCCGTTGGCCACCCACTGATGACAAATGCCTTTGATAAACCAGTGGCCCCCATTGCAAAGCAGGTTGAAGATGGCCCTCACCAAAAGAGGCAGGCAAAGGCAACGCCACCCATGGCACGCTGCCCAAAACCTCATCGCACACCAGACGAAGTAGCATTCCTTTGGGCCAAGCGGGTTCTGCTCCAGACAAAAGAACTTCGGCCAATCGGCTTGCGGGATCCGGGGCGACAGACCGGCCGGGACTGGACATATCCGACAACACCGGCGACACCAGTTTTTCCAATTCTCCGGTTGAAGGCAACACTGTCACTTCAATACCGTAAGGTGAAATCATCCAGCGATAACTGGCATTTTTTCCCGTAAAGAAAACCAGCTGCCCTGGCTCCCAGTCCAGGTCAGAGAAAGACTTTTTGTGATGCATGGATTTTTGCATCAGGTTGGCTCGAAGTTCCAATGTTGCCCTGGCCACATCCTGGATGGGCGCGGTCTGCGGCCAGGCCAGATACAAAGCCATCAGCGCCTCTGCCGTTTCCCGCCGCAAGCTGCCATGAAAAGCCTCACCCAAGGCGTCATCCCCGCCCTCTTCAAAATCCACCAAGGTTTCCCAGGCCTGGTGCAGATGGAATGAAGCCTCGGGGATTTCCCGCAAAGCTTTCAAGGCCTGTCCCAATTCCAAATGTACGCGCACCACCAGGTCAGCTGGTGACCGGGGCGAACACATATCCAGAGCCTTCCTGAATTCCAGCACCGCCTCATGACTCTCACCGGCCCGGGCGAAGGTCATGCCCCTGAACAAACGGGAAGACAAGCGAGTGCGAAAACGCCCCCCAAAGCTCTGGCTTTCATCTTCATCGGGAAAGAGGGCGCGGGCCACATCATACCGACCGGCATCCAACAGAGCGGCCCCCAGCAGATAACGTCCCCGGGCTTGAAGATCCGGATTGTCCAATTCCTTGATGACTATCAAACCCTCAGAGAAGACAGCCAGTGCCGTGTCCAGATCGCCTCTTTCACGAGCCAACAACCCCTGAGCGCGGAGCAATCTCCAGCGTGCTTCAGGTGAATCGGAATCAGCCAGAGTCGAAGCGGCCCGATCCAGATAATCCATTGCTCTGGCAAACTCACCTTGCTGGGTGTAGAACTCCGCGATCATCAAATCATCCTGGTAATCGACCTTGATCTGCTCTCCTCTTGATTGGGAGATGTTGCGCAGAGAATCGATCTGGACAATGGATCGGTGCACCAGACCAGCCCGCCCCTGTTCCAAACCTCCCTGGATCAAACCCATGTGGAGTTTGACGATTTCTTCAGCCACCAGTCGGTTGGTGGGATTGTCCAACGCCACCTTGAACAGGGAATCCAGGGTGGCATACTGCCCCACCTGGGCGTGGTATTCAGCCAGCATCATGGGTAGTCTGGCCACGTTGGTGGGATGCGGGAATTTATCCACACAGTCGATGGCCTCATCCTGGCTGATCCGGCAGGAATCAAGAGCTCCCAGGGCCCGGTGAGCGTGGGCAATATTCATGAGAATGATGGGGATGTTGATGGAGTCGCCGGTGGCCCGGGCCAAAGCCAGATTGACTCGGTTCATGCGCAGCACAGCAGCATAATCGCCCTGACGGTCAAGCACCTTTGCCACCCGGTTGTTGCTCACTTTGTGCATCCAGTTGAAGCCGTTTTGGCTGGAAAGATCTGCTGCTTTTTGGAATTGTTCGCCCGCAGCATTCAGATCTTCTCGCCCCATCATGACCAGACCCAGCCAGAATTCGGCGCGGGTTTGCAAATAAGGATCATTCACCGTGCGGGCCAGAGTTCCAGCCAGGGCTGCCGTGTGCAAAGCATCATCCAGGTGGTCACCGGCCAGAAGTCCGTTGGTGATGCTGGTCCACAATTCAAATTCCAAACGCAGGCCACCGACAGACCAGGCCTTTTCCAGCTGGGCCAGCAACCGACGCACGCCATCATCGGGCCGCAAATCCCCCTGGTCCACAATGGCCAGCCATTTGCTTAACCAGATCTGCTGCAACAGGCCTAATTCACCCTGAAGACTTTGGCTCTTTTGCAACCAGCGCCCACCAGATTTTCGGCGGTAATTTTTATATCCCATGCGGAAACAACCGACAGCCGTGGTCGTATCGTTGAGGGCTTCAGCAGCCAGAAGTTCCTGGTAGCGAGCGTCGTCTTTCAGGATTCGATTGCTGCGCAGGGCCAGATCCAGCCAGACCAAATTTTCCGGATCTGCAGTCCACAAAGTGAACAAACTGTCCACCGCGTCGGTAGAGTTAAGACCATTGATGGCATGAGAGAGAAAATTATACTGAGCCATGATTTGGCTCACTTGAGAACTCCTGGAATCAGGATTTTTAGCCCGTTTAAGGGCGGCTTTCACCGGACCACTCATTTCGCGGGACAGGCTGATGCCACTGAGATCGAGACTACTGTCCGCATCCACCTTTTCTTCAGTTCCACAACCCGCCAGCAGCAAAAACACCCACGTCACTGTCAGTAGCCATATCCCCATAATCTGTAGAAATTTCATGACTTGGGTATCCTCTGGAGTCCCACTGAATTGCCCGTCCTGTTGGGTGATGTAGCCCAAAACTCATGGTAATTTATCCCCAAAGCAAAATAATACTCCCTTCAGTGCTGAATGTAATGAATAATATGAGTTGTGTTGGGTAGATAGCTTGTACTCCGGCCCGTCCCCCGCGCTCCGGAACATCCACAGGACAGGAACCATGAATATCAGTTATTCCGAACCTCTGTCGCGTGCCTGGTTGCGCATGAAAATTCTGCTCTTCCGCCCCTTCGATATGGGAATCTGGTTTGCCCTGGGATTCACTGCTTTTCTTGCCGGTCTCGCCGACGGTGCCGGCAGCCAAGGCGGAAACTTCACCAACCGGCTTAAAGGAGATTCAGATTTTGAAGATGTTGGTGAAATAGCCAGAAATTTTGGGGACTCCACCCAGGATTTTCTGGACACCGGCTGGGGCATTGGCCTTGTCCTTCTGGCCGGCATGGTCATCATCGTTTTCGGCTTGTTGGCGCTGTGGCTGAGCAGCCGCGGGCGTTTCATGTTCCTGGACAACCTGGTGCACAGCCGCACCAAAGTGAAACAACCCTGGCATGAATTCGCATCTCTTGGCGATTCCCTCTTTCTCTGGCAAATTGTCTACACGATTATTCTGCTGGCTGTGGTGGGCTTATGCATGCTGATGGGGTTTTCCCTCTTTGCCCCCTTGATCGGCTGGGATGTGGGCTGGGTGATCGCCGCGCCTCTGGTCATCCTCGCCGGTACCATCAGCTTCATTCTCTTTGTGGCCATGCTCTATATTGATTTTTTCCTGACGGCATTCGTAGTGCCCATCATGCACAAGGAACGCATCAGCACCATGGCCGCCTGGTCGCGCTTTCTGCCTCTGTTTCAGGAGAATCCGGGCAGTTTTATTCTATGCGGATTTTTCTATCTCCTCATCAGCGTTCTGGCCTTTTTTGCCTTCATGCTGGGCGGATTGCTCACCTGTTGCGTAGGCCTGATACTCCTGGCCATTCCCTACGTGGGCAGCGTAATCACATTGCCTGCTTCGGTGACCCTGCGCTACTTCACCCTGGATTTCCTGGGGCAGTTTGGGGACGATTTCAGGCTTTTGGATCCGGTGAAAGATGGCCCCCGACCCAGTCCCTATGCACCGCCGGAGGATCTAACTGATCTCAACCACCACCGGGCAGTGATCGGAACCGAGGACCTCGGCGAGGATGGAAGCACCAACGAGCCGGGGCCGCAAAGCGGCGGAGATTAAAAAATAATCAAGGCGCCAGCCCACGTTTCGCTCGCGCACTCCCGGTCGGTTGCTCCACCAGCTGTAGTGGCCACCGCCGGTTTCGAACTCGCGGAAAGTATCAATGAAGCCGGCTTTGATGATGCGGTCGAAGCCGGCTCTTTCTTCATCGGTGAAGCCGGCGTTGCCACGGTTGGACTTGGGGTTCGCCAAATCAATATCTTTGTGGGAGACATTCAGATCACCGCAGAAAACCACCGGCTTTTTCTTTTCCAATTTGCGCACGAATTTCAGGAAATCCTTATCCCATTGGTTTTCCCGATAATCCAAACGAGTGAGCTCGCGTTTGACATTGGGTGTGTAAACCGTCACCAGAAAGAAGTCTGCAAACTCGGCGGTCAGGACGCGGCCTTCGGTGTCGTGTTCGGCAATGCCCATACCTGGAAAAACAGCCAATGGCGTGTGGCGGGTCAGAAAAGCAGTGCCACTGTAGCCTCGTTTTAAGGCGGGATTCCAGATCATGGTGTAACCGGGAATCTCAAAATCCACCTGGTCGGGAAGGGCGCGCACTTCCTGCAGACAAATGACATCGGCGCCGGAGGTGGCGGCAAATTCGGCAAATCCTTTTTTCAGGCAGGCGCGTAGGCCGTTGACGTTCCAAGATATCAGCTTCACTTTCAAAAATCCTGTCGTTTGTAGTTTAGAACAAGCGGTTTTTCCAATAATCGGGATAACGATGCAGCGGCATAACCGCCAAAATCAGAATCTGGTCTGACTCAATTGAATACAGAACGCCATACGGAAAACGCCTTGTCAGGCACCGTCTAATTGATTCATCCAATAATTAATTGGCCAAGCATCCGGAAAATCACAAAAATTTTGGATGGTAGAGCGAACT
>JAOZJV010000642.1 GCA_029935695.1 Candidatus Krumholzibacteriia bacterium
GCGATGGCCCGGACGCCACCATGGAAATTGATATCCTGACGGTCTGAGAGGTCTTTTTTCAGTTTTATCAAACGTTTATAGGCTGCCTTCAGAATTTCAAAGCGGTCAAAATTTGGCCCGTCGTTATTGTACAGTGCCTCCAGGGCCGAGGCTCGTTGTCCGCCTGGGTCCTTGTGATCATCCACCAAAGTGACCGGGCCTTCAGAGGCCAGGGCGGCTTCCAGGCCACTGGGGCCGGCGCCAATGATCAGTGTTCCCACATTGCCCAGTTCGGTGGCGGAAACCTGCTCTGCTTCCTGATGTGCCGGCAGGGCCGGCAGGGCGCGTGAGACATCCGGCAGTTTCCCCACACCGGTCAGCGGTCTGATCTGATCCAGAAATATCCGGCTCACAACAGAAGGCTTGGTGAACCATTTATAATAGAAGCCCACCGGAAAGAGAGTGCCGCCAATGGAGAGCACTTTTTGCATGGGGGGACCGTAGAAGGCTCCAGCATCCTGGATATCCACGGTCATGCCTTCACGCACCGGGGTGGTGCAGGTGCGCACATTGGGCTCACCATCCACCCGCATCAGGCAGGAGGTGCAGTGGCCGCGGGCGCAGGTCAGGCCCCGGGGTTTGCCATATTTGTGACTGTGTGAGATGTGGCGGATGCCGTTTTCCCACAGGGCTACGCCGACACTTGTGCCGGCCCGGCAGGCAAGGGGTTTGCCTTTGAAGATGATGGTCACGGTTTCAATGCTCACCAAAGCATCCTTTGATCGGGGAAGAGGGTTGCTCTGTCTGAAAAGTAGATCCCCAAACAGGGCCGGGCAAGAAAGCTTTGGTCTCATTCTCTGCTTTTTCCCCGCGTGCCCAGGCCCTATATTTCCAGGATCATTCCGGTGGTCCCTGAGGCCCGCGCGCCCCGGCCCGATTGCCAGCATCCAGTTGTTACCTTCCGTGAGGTTGGGTCATGTCAGACATCAAGTTTGCCCAGGTTCGTAAGTTTGCCCAGGAAAAGGGTGTACAGTTCATCGATCTCAAAATGCTGGACCTTACCGGCCGGCTGCATCACATCACTTTTCCCGTGGACAGGCTCTCGGAAAGTGTTTGCAAAAACGGGATCGGTTTTGACGGTTCCAGTTATGGATTTCTGAAGGTTGAAAACAGCGATATGGTGCTGGTGCCCGATCTTACCACCGCCAACATGGATCCTTTCCGCAAACGACCCACCCTGACCATGTTCGCCACCGCCTGCCTGACCGATGAAAACCGCACACCTTTCAGCCAGGACGGCCGGGTGGTGGGACGCAAAGCCGAGCAGGCCATGAAGGATGCGGGCATTGCCGATCTGAGCCAATGGGGTCCGGAATACGAATTCCACATCTTTGAAGAAGCGGAGTACCTGTCCGAGGCCAACGACAGTGCTTTTGGTGTGCGCAGCGGCGAAAATTTTTACCAGAATGCCTATCATGCCTGCAACCCCTTCGATCGTTATGATGATTTCCGGGACGAGGTCTGCTCTGTCATGGCCGACTTTGGTATTCCGGTGCGCTATCACCATCACGAAGTGGGGGCCCAGGGCCAGCAGGAAATCGAAGGCTGGTTCGCCGATCTCTGCACCACCGGTGACCATGCAGTGCTGACCAAGTACATCCTGTTCAACCTGGCCGAGCAGCACGGACTGAAGGTCACCTTCATGCCCAAGCCCATGCTCGACAACGCAGGCAGCGGCTGGCATCTGCACCAGTTCCTGATGAAAGACGGCAAGAATGTTTTCAACGACGAAAAGGGTTACGCGAGCCTTTCGGAGTCGGCCATGTTCTACGTGGGCGGACTGCTCAAGCACGCCGACGCCCTGTGCGCCCTGACCAATCCCAGCACCAACAGCTTCAAGCGCCTGGTGCCTGGTTTTGAGGCTCCCACCGTGCGCACTTTCGGGCGCAGCAACCGTGGGGCCGCCATTCGCATTCCCAGTTATGTTACCGACCCTCAAATGCGCCGGATCGAGTACCGTCCTCCCGATTTGACGGCCAATCCCTACTTGTGCACCGCCGCCATTCTGATGGCTGGTCTTGATGGGATCATCAACCGCATTGATCCGGTCAAGGAAGGCTATGCACCGGAAGATGCCCCATCGTCCACCGCCCGGCAGGCTGATTTCCTGCCCCGAAGCCTGGCCGACTCTCTCGATGCGCTGGAGAAGGATCACCAGTTCCTGATGCGCGGTGATGTGTTTCCCGAGACGCTGATTCGTCGCTGGCTGGAGATCAAGCACGAGGAGATCAACGCCATCAACCAGCGGCCGCATCCTTATGAATTCACCATGTACTTTGATTTCTAGGAGCAGTGTTCATGGTTGAGTTTTCAGTGCAGAGCGGCGGACGCACCGACTTTATTGATGTGACCGGCGTGGTGGCCCGGGCCGTGAGTGACCTGGGCCTGCAGCAGGGGGTGGTGACGA
>JAOZJV010000111.1:0-282 GCA_029935695.1 Candidatus Krumholzibacteriia bacterium
ACCCGCTGCATTTGACCGCCACTGAGCCGGTCCACCCGTTGGAACATCTGCTCAGCGATGCCCGCTCTTTCCAGCAGGCGGTGAACTTCCAGCAGGTCATCGGTGGCAGGTTTGAAAAACATCAGCAGAGATTTGAAAAACCCACGCCGTCCAAGACTGCCGGACAGGACATTCTGAGACACCCGCAAATTGGGCACCAGACGTAAATCCTGATGCACAAAACCAATGCCCGAGCGCAGTTTTTGCAGAGCTTCGTCCCCGAGTTCATCCAGATTTTGATCA
>JAOZJV010000111.1:292-8978 GCA_029935695.1 Candidatus Krumholzibacteriia bacterium
GATCATTCACCTGAACGGTGCCGGCATCGGGCCGCAGTGCCCGGTTCAACAATCGTAACAGAGTGGTTTTTCCCGCCCCGCTGGGACCCAGCAAAGCCACCGCCTCGCCAGGATCCACTTTCAGGTCCAAACTGTGCAGAACTTTCCTGGGCCCATAGCTGGCCTGAACATCCTCCAGCCGAAAACCCCAACCATGTTTCACCGGACCATCCCCAATTCCCGGGCCACCTGGGCGATGCTCTCGAATTCTTCGTTGCTGGCGGGGATTAATTTTTCACGGGGCAGGGCCGAGAGCAGTTTTTTGTCGGTGATATCCGTCAGGGCAGACTGCAGTTTGGTGATGAACCCCGCGCCCATGATAACCTCAAGGTCGGGATGGGCAGTGAAGTTATAATCGGCATAGGTGGGCGTTTTCCAGATCACTTTGCACACGTTAGAGTCTGTTTTGCCTTCGGCCACACGCTTGTCATAAACCTTGTAATTCACCACACCGCAGGGAAACCGGCCAGATTCAACCATGGCCACGGTTTTGTCGTGGCTGCCGGAAAAACTGAACCCTTTGGGGAAAAAGTCATCCGGTTGCTTGCCCGTATTCTCTTTGATGTAAAATTCAGGCATCAACCGGCCGCTGGTGCTGCTCTCGCTGCCAAAAGTGAAGGGGAAATCGGCCATGCCTTCAGGAAAAGCATCGCCTCTTTCCAGTCCGGTTTCCTGGTGTGCGATGAAGTAGGAATAATATTGAGGATCCACCGCACCCTGGGCAATGGCCAGAGCACCCGGAACCGCGGCGCGGGCCTGCACCCCGGTGAGCCCACCAAACCAGGCCAGATGGATATCTCCGGCGCGGAACATTTCCACCGACGCCTGATAATCCCGGCTTGGCACATACTGCACAGGCACACCCAGCACATCAGAAAGATGGGCTGTCAGCGGAGCAAACTTTTGCTCAAGCTCAGTCGTATTTTGATCAGGAATGGCCGTGTACCGCAGAATTTTTTCCGGGTTGTCTCCACTGCTGCAAGAGGCCACGAGCAACAGAGTTACCCAAAGCCCCAAAATTGTTTTCTTCAATGAAAATCACCTTTAGATGAATGACCAAACCGAACCGTCGGCCCCATCCTGCACCGCCACACCCAACTCCGTCAGCTCATCACGAATGCGGTCTGCGGCAGCCCAGTCTTTTTCCTGACGGGCAGTGATCCGCTGGACCAGCAATTCCTCCACTTTACTTGTATCCAAATCGATGCGCCCGGCTTTCAGGTCGCGCCGCTGAACCAGCCAGGCAGCCGGATCCATGCCGAAGCAGCCCAGAATTTCCGCGACCTCTTTCATGTCATTCACAAAACGATCAATGGTCGCATACCGCAAGGCCTTGTTCACACCTTTGCCTGATGCCAGAAGGGTGTTGATCTCACTCAATGGCTTGCTCAGCGCGCCCAAAGCCCCGCTGCTGTTCAAGTCGTTGGCCATGTGAGCTACAAAAGCATCCAGCATATCGGCTACCGGACCTTCAACGGCAACATCCTGAGCGGGCGCTTTGGCGGTCGACAGGAACCGGGAGGCAGCATCCAGGGTGCTGTAAATATAAGCCAGCCGATCGTCGGCCTCTTCCAGGCTGGGAAAACGCACCTGCTTCTTGAGGATTTCGGCTGTTGTTGCGTGACTGCAGGAATCACACACGGCACGCTCCTGCTGGTCCTTGTCCAGGATGGCAGAGCAGGCAGGGCATTTTACTTCAAGATCAAAGTTCAAACCGCTGCGATAATGCACCGTCATCAGGAAATAACGCAAAGTCTCGGAAGGAAAAATGGCTGTCAGTTCGCGAGTGGTAAAAAAGTTGCCCAGACTCTTGGACATCTTCTCTCCCGCAAAATTGATGAAGCCATTGTGCACCCAGTAACGGGCGTAGGTGTCCTCGCCGTGGGCACCCTGACTCTGGGCAATTTCATTTTCGTGATGAGGGAAAATCAGGTCCCGCCCACCACCGTGAATATCGAAGCTGTCGCCCAGATGTTTGGAGCTCATGGCCGAGCACTCAATGTGCCACCCGGGACGACCTTCACCCCAGGGACTGGTCCAGGAAGGTTCGCCGGGTTTGGCGGCTTTCCAGAGAGCAAAATCCAAAGGTGTTTCCTTGCGCTCGTCCACGTCGATGCGGCTGCCGGCGGCCTCCAGCATTTCATCAACCGAACGTTTGCTCAACTTGCCGTAACCCTTGAAATCGGGCACCCGGTAATAAACATCACCATCCACATCGTAAGCCAAACCCTTGTCCACCAGCTGTTGCACAAGGGCGATAATTTCTTCGATGGTATCGCTGACACGGGGCTCCACATCAGGGTCCACCGCGTTCAGAGAGGTCATATCCTTGTGGTATTCCTCGGTGAAACGAATGGCCAGTTCCGCCGGTGTGACACCGTGCTCGGCGCTGCGGGAAATGATCTTGTCATCAATATCCGTGACGTTGCGCACGTACTTCACCTCGTACCCCTGGTGTCGCAGAAAACGCACCATCAGATCGGGCACAACCGCTGCCCTCGCATTACCCAGATGAGTGTAGTCGTACACCGTGGGGCCACAGCAATAGATGCCGCATTTGCCGGGTTCCAGGGTTTCCAGCTTCTCTTTGGAGCCGGTCAGGGTGTTGTACAGGACGATGGTGGCAGTATTGTCGGACATGATTCCAATCCTCATCACGGTTTGAAGGCGAAAAACTTCCTCCGAATCTAATCACAGGTGGAGCATCCAACCAGTTGTTTCAGCAGATGACGGGTAACAATAACCAGAAAGGCCAGATTTCAAACTCACTGGTTCGTCTGGGCCATGGCTTGGGCCTCGTCAAGATAAACCAACCCTTCTTCGCATTCACCCATGGCGCAAAGAGCCTCTCCCAGAGCCTGCAAGGCGTGGATTTGCCCTTTCCGATATTCTGCGTGGCGATAGTATTGCAAGGCAGCTTCCAGCCAGTAGAGAACATCATCCGGGTTATCGACAGCGTGGCTGATGTCCGAAAGGGCCAGCGCAGCCATGGCAGCCCAGCGATGGGTTTCCAAACGGCGAGACAGTTTGATGGTAGCCTGAAGGTCGTCCTCAGCCTTTTCAACCTGATTGAGATGAGCGTAAGCACGCCCCCGATTGAGCTGCCCGAAACATCTGGAGGCGAAACGCTTCTCGGTAATAGCCTGGTCCATGGCCAGGTTCAGCATGGCTTCCGCTTCTGCGGCAGCATCCAGCTCCAGTTTGCAGACACCCAGAAATAATCGGATGTAAAGCTGGTCGGCATCGGAAGCTGCATCCTTCATTGGGTTAAGGATCTCTTCGGCGAGTTTGAAATCGCCACCTTCAAAAGCACGGGCGGCTATGCTCACCGGGTCGTTGGCTGAAGGTTCGGCCTGGACGCGAACTTCTGCCGCCGCCAAAACCCAGCGAGAAAGGAAATCATTTTGATGGAGAGTGCGCGCGCGGGCCTCCTCGGGGCGGTCCCGCTCTAAATATATCCACGACTGCTCATTGTCCGGCACAGCCCCAGCCGGCTGGGTAAAAATCAACAGCAGGGTTGCCGTCAGAATAAGTGAGCACCCAAAACCAACAGAGCATTTCATCAGCAACCTCTATCTCTTTTCGATTGCAGGCAAAAGTTCCAGTTGATGCAGCGCAGGTCCGGGCAACAACGGCGTTGGTTTTCCTTCAACCCAGTCTTCATGCCCGGCTAAAAAGAAAGGTGAAAGAGGATGGCCGCTCTGGCCCCCTGGCATGTGCAGAATGCCTTGCTCTTCCCGACCCGGAGAAACCACCAGTCGCTCGCTGGCCCCGCTGCGAATGTGCTGCACCCGGGGCATGAAAGAATCACCCGGCAAGGACATAGCCGGCACAGCCAGAAAACGGGACAGCCAGGGAGCCAGCTGGGTGAAAGGGTGAGCGATCTGAACAGTGTTGCGATTTCCCCAGGTAAACTCCGGCAGGGTTCGGTCATCTGCTGTGGCCCCTTCCATCACCTTGTCTACTGCCTGGAGCATGAAATCATCCCAATCTTTATTCCAGGGAGGTAAAAAATTGTCCGGCCTGGCAGTGATGAGTTCCCAGGTCACCGCATGACGATACGACAGCATTCTGACTCTGAAATTCTGGTTTTTTTCTTCACAGGAAGCAGTCAGAAAATCGTACACACCATTGATGCATTGGTAGGCAAAACTGCGCACCAGGCGGTAGGACACAGATTCAACATCGGCGTGGCCGGACCAGTTGTCGCGCACCTCAAGGAGAAATTTATAACGCGGAGAATCTTCACGTGGGTCATCCTGCTGAACAACCTGCAAAATCAGGTCCCGCCAGGAGTTCAAAAAAATGGCGCGGTCATCCAGCTGCACAGCCAGCATGTCCTTTTCCACCGGACGATCAAGAGCCCGCAAATCATCCCTGATCTGGTGAGCCCGAGCACCCAACCCATACCCGCCGTCGCCAATCTTCTGCAAATCTTCACCTGCGCTCACACGGTTATTGGCTGACCACAGCCGACCTTCGGCCGGGTCCACCATACGGGGTTGGTCTTCATAATTGTAATAACCGTCCCAGCCATGGGTGCCATCGGCCCAGGACACAGGCAATCGGCCATCCCAACCCACCCGGCGGGGAATGTACCCGGTAATGGTCCAGGCAATACGGCCCTTGACATCGGCCATGACAATATTTTGCTGGGGCATGCCAACGGACCCAGCCCTGGCAACTCCCTCATCAATATTATTAACCGTTTCCATGAGACCCAGATTGCCAAATACAGTTTCGGGGTCGTGAGCGGTCCAGCGCAAGACGAGACTCTGACCCGCGGTGTCAGTGGTCCAGATGGGGCCCCAGATGGTTTCTTCCACCCAAAGGGAATCTGGTTCGGAATCGGCCACCTGGATGAGTTCAAGGGTCCGCTCAATGTGCTGCTTACCACCAGGAGTGTTGTAAAGAGAGGAATCATTCGGATCCAACTCGAGCTTGATCAAGTCCACCCAGTCGCCATAGCTGTTGGTGAACCCCCAGGCCACCTGGCCATTGCTGCCGGACACGATGTAGGGCAAACCCGGCAGGGTGACCCCAACCACAGAGTGGGCTTGATGGCCTTCGGACCAATTCAAGCGGGCCCGGTACCAGATATTGGGCAACCCGTGCCCCAGATGCATGTCGTTGGCCAGCAATGCTCCGCCGTGGCCGGTTAGATGGCCGGCGATGGCCCAGTTGTTACTGCCTGCTGTATCCTGGTGAGGCGGCTGATGAATTGCCTGATGAATTTCCTGGTAGGTTTTGCCATCAAAACTCCAATGGCGCGCATCAAAACCGGCAGAATCGGGTACCACAATTCCGGGCACCGTATCGACCTGCATGGGAGCATTCCAACTGTTGCTGCGCGGTATTAAAAACGCGGCTAATTCCGCGGGCAGGGTATCGCGCAGGATATTGTTGGATTCTTCGGTGTAGGCCGTGGATAAACTCAGGTCCAGGAACATGGCATAAAGCGTGAGCACAGTGTCGGCAGGACGCCAGGGTTCGGGCTTTTGACGCAGTAAAAAATATTCAAATGGACGTGATTTCAAATCATCCAGGCCGGCGTTGACCCCGGCAGTGTAGGCCAGAAGGATATCCCGTTCATGCCCGACAGTTGCCCCCGCAACAATTTCAGCCCGATGCCTGAAACGATGGCGCCGAACATCCCGGTCGGCCGCCAACAAAGGCGCCCCCAGCAGAGCAGCCAGTTCACCTGAAGCAGAGCGCCGCTGCAAATCCATCTGAAAAAACCGGTCCTGGGCGTGCAGATAACCCAGGGCGCGGGCGGCATCCAATCGGTTTTGGGCCTGCACATCGGGAACACCCAGGGCATCCCGGCTCACGGTGATACGATGGGACAAACCTGCCAACTCCACCTGACCATCCAGCCGGGCCCGGCTGCCACGCAAAACCATGGATCCCACCAGGAAAGCCACCAGGACCAGACCCAATACCGAAACGAGGATTATCAAAGAGATGCGGCGCAGACGACGAATCACGGTGTGTCTCCCTGAGCAGCAATAATGCTGCGGATCATTCCAAACCTGGTGTTATTTCTTTGAGAAAGCATCCAACAGCAACCGTGCGGCCGTGGTGGCGGGAATTTCACCCCTGGAAACCTGATCCTCCAGCCCGGGCATCTGCTTCTTCACCTCAGGATTTGCCCCGAACAGATCAGACAAACCCTCACGCACCAGATCATGTAGCCACTGCCGCTCCTGGTCCATCCGGCGGCGATCATGCACGCCCGAAGCACGGGTCAGTTCATCAAATTTACAAACCACCGACCAGATGGAATCGATGCCTTCACCTTTCAGAGCGGAGGAAACAAAAGCCCGGGTTTGCCAGCCTTCAGTGGCCGGACGCAGATAGTGAAGCACCCGTTCAAATTCCGATCTGGCACTTAATGCGGCCTGCCGCCCTGCACCATCGGCCTTGTTAATGAGGATGGCGTCGGCAATTTCAACCACGCCTTTTTTGATTCCCTGCAGCTCGTCCCCCGCGCCGGAAATAAGAATGAGCAGGAAGAAATCCACCATGCTGCGCACCAGAATCTCACTCTGGCCCACGCCCACGGTCTCCACCAGAATCACATCGTAACCCGCCGCTTCGAAAAGCATCATCGTTTCACGGGTTTTGCGCGCCACACCACCAAGAGTTCCGCTGCTCGGCGAAGGTCTGATGAAAGCGTTGGGGTCGGCTGCCAGCTTTTCCATGCGTGTTTTATCACCCAGGATGCTGCCACCGGTTAAACTGCTGGACGGATCCACCGCCAGCACCGCCACGTTGTGCCCCTGGGCCGTCAAAGTGGTGCCAAGAGATTCGATGAAAGTACTTTTGCCTGCTCCGGGAACGCCGGTAATACCCACGCGTTTGGCAGGTTTGCGATGGGGCAGCACAGCAGTCAGAACTTCCTGGGCCAATTTTTGATGCGCCGAAGAGCCTGACTCAACCAGAGTGATGGCCCGGGCCAGAAGCACCCGATCGCCAGACAGGACACCATCAACGTATTGCTCCACGGAAAGCAACCGGCGCCTATTTCCATTCTGCTGAGCCATCGGAGTGCCATCAGCCAAACCGTCATGGCTGGCATCAACACCCGGCCGCACATTCAGAGCGGAAGGTTTGTTCTTTTTAGAGCTGTTATCTGGCATAATCCATCCGTCATGAAGATCTGTTGTGATCTGTTTGTTTCCCATCATTTAGCACGGTTGGTAATATTTTTCAATCAATACGGTTCACGTTTTCATGGGCCTGGACTCTTATCTACCATCGAAGTGACCGCACCGCGTTTGTCAGGAGGATGAAATTTGCCCCCGAAAACACCCAGCACCAGCCAAATGTTGGACCGCCATGGTCCGTTGGTCATGAAAATCATCTGGAGTCTGGTCCCATCCATGGATGATGCCCAGGATATTTTCCAGGATACTTTCCTCCAACACCATCTGGCCTTCTCTCAGGGACGAACCATCCATCATCCCAAAGCCTGGTTGTGCCAAACCGCCCGCAATGCAGCCTTCAAATTGCGAAGGTTGCACCAAAAACAAGCCGTGCCCGTGGCCGACGAAATGCTGCACCAGCATCCGGCCCAAACCACCCACCCGGATCACTTTCTCATGCTGGAAAAAATCCGGGATCTCGCGGCAACTCTCCCCGACCGTCAGGCCCAGGTCTTCGCCATGCGCAACTTCGAACAACTGTCCTTCGCCGAAATAGCCGGACAACTGGACTGCACCGAAGAAGCAGCCCGGGCCAGTGGTTACAAGGCGCTCAAAACAATACGCTCGCTGATGGGCGACAGACAGGAGGATTCCCATGTCTGAAGCAATGAACAGGACTGAATTCGAAAACCTGATGGATGAATATTTGAAAGGTGAATTGAACCCGGCCCAGATCCAGGCTTATGAACAATACCTGGAGCAGCATCCCGAAACCCAACAGGAATTGGCTGAAGTGCGAAGCCTGCTGGCCATAACCGCAAAGGTTGCCGGCAGCAATCCGCCGGAACATCTGGAGCAGCAGGCCAGTGAAGGTCTGCGCCAACAATTGCGCTCATCCCCGGCCAGGAAGTCGGGCTGGTTCAAACGCCCTGCATTTGCCTGGAGCATCGCCGCCTCAATCCTGGTCGTCATCGGCCTGACCCTTTGGCCCACCGATTCATCTTTCGTCTACGCGCGTTTGATTGAAAGCCTCAAAAAGGTCGAAAATGTAAAAGTGGAAGGATGGATTCGTGGAGAGAATGGTGCCGTCATCCCGTACCGCCAGTGGCTCATTGCTGATGGAACCCTGCGCGCGGAAATTGGTGACGAGGACAACCAGCGCGTGGTCGTGCTCAAAGGAAATGAGCGCCTGATCAGGGATTCAGATGGAAAACTGTACCATGACAATACTCCGGTGAGGTGGAGTGAAAATCTGGAAGGCGTCCTGGATATCCTCCAGGCAGCCCACAAAAATCCTCATGTCCCCATGAACAGTTTTGAATTTTCAAAGGAAGATCTTGGGGATGTGGTTCGCTACAAACGGCGCGATTTTGCCTCCCTTGGCCGGGGCCCGTCCAACCGCAAATGGATCATGGAAGTAGACAAACAAACCGCTCTGCCCACCCTCCTGCAACTGCACCAGCAAGTGGATGGCCACTGGATCCAAATGTCTGATTTAC
>JAOZJV010000643.1 GCA_029935695.1 Candidatus Krumholzibacteriia bacterium
AGCTTTCAACAAGATGAAAATCCCGGGTTGCGCCCACAGATTCTGCTGAGGAGCCCAAACATTCCTGCTTACGAGGAGCCCGTTATCCGGGAGCTACTCGTCAACGCCCTCGTGCATCGCCCCTACACCCAGGTCGGCTACCGCTCGGCGTGACACCCGCAAATATCCTGCATGCCAGTCGGCGCCGAAACGATGGCCTGGCGCGAGCGAATCGCTCTGGGCATACTCGCCCAAAGTGAAGGCATGTTAGCAACCGAACTTGCCACGGTACTGGATCTTCCAGACCCCGCATCTCTACGTCTGTGGATTTCGCGACTTGCTGAGCACGGACTTGTGAAGCAAACAGGTCGAACCCGGGCAACACGGTACTTTGTTCACCCGAATCTCGTTCAGAGTGCCGGACTGCAGGGACAGACAACGCTCAAACGGATCGAACCGCATCGGCTTCCTCGGAAATTCACCACCGCATCGGTCATGATATCCCGGTGCGAACTTTCCGGCGCACCCTCAAAGAGCTATTGGATGCAGGCTTGCGGTAGCACCATGACTCTTCCCCACTGCCAGCAATTGTTGTAAACTGTTTTCATTGAAACGAATTTTTCAGGAGGAAGATCCGATGTTCAACCGAATTTTTTTAATTTTCTGCCTGTGCTGCTTCCTTCCCACAGCCCCCGCCCAAAGCACCACCTTCGATTACACCACCATCTGGACTCATCTTGCCGACACCGAATGCCAATACTACCAATCGGAATATGGCGGCCTGGTGGATCTGGCCATAAAAGGAAATTTTGCCTACAGCGTCGACGACTACGGGGGATTGCACATTCTGGACTGCACCAACCCACTGGATGTTGTTTACCAAAGTTTCAATCACCTGCCTAATGAACCCAGACGCATTGATATTTGGGACCACTATGTGTACGTGACCAATGATGCCAATACGCTTCAGGTTATTGATGTTGATGACCCCGAATATCCCATGCTTCTGACTCAAATCGACACCGGCAGCCCCATCAACGATCTGCTCATTGTGAGCCCTATGCTTTACGTTGCCAATGAAAGTGGTGCAGTACGGATTTACAGTCTCTCATCCGCTTCCAATCCGGCATTGGTCAACATTGTTAACTTGCCCCAGGGACACACCTGGAGATTGGCTCTCGACAACGGTCTCATCATCGCTGCCGGCGACTCCGGTCTTTCGGTGATCGATCCCGCCATTCCCGACTGGCCTTCGGTCATCGGATCCTACAATTTCCAGGGAGACACCCGGGATCTCTCAGCCAGGGACGGTCTGGCCGCAGTCGGTCAGATCGATCAAAGCCTCCTTCTCGATTTCACCGATCCCACCAACATCGTTCAAGTTGCAATTCTGCCCCATACAGGCCAAGGAGTTCACCTCACCGGCAACAACCAGCTCTGGCTGGGATGGGAATACTGTTCCAGTCATGGTGGGATGCGAATTTACGACATCAGCGACCCGTCATCACCAGTGTGGCTGCACTTTGAGATTCGTGGTTTCCGGGGTGGCCCCCGGACCATGGTTGAAATACAGGGGCTCGTGTATGTGGCTGAACATGTTTCCTGGTGTGCTGGAGAATTTGCTGGTTTTCATATATTCCAAACAGGGGACTTCCCGTTACCTGAACCTTTGGCCACACAATCCTACAGCAACAGCTACGGCCTTTTAAGATATGATGACGTGCGCATCGACTTGGCCACCGGGGAAGGATTCATCTCCCTGGACCTGAGTGATCCCACGTCGCCTCAACTCATTGGTGTCACTGATCCCGGTTATATCTTTTACGATCCAGACCAGGACAATGGTATGGTCGCCTGCATCCGCAGTCACGGCTATCCCCAGGCCCGGTTGCAGATTCTGACTCGAGACATTAATGGCAACCTTGAATCTCGTGGATCTTATACTTTAAACCACTTCCCCAATAAATTGGCCATGTCCGGGTCCCTGGTCCTGCTTGCTCTCGGATGGGACCCTGGGGGAGTTTTGGCCTTTGATATAACGGACCCCGACTCGCCCACTCTGCTGGGGGAACTTTTTCCTGGAGAGACCATCACCGCCCTTGACCTGCATGGTGATCTGGCCGCAGTAACCATCGCCCGTGTGACGAATATCTACGATCTTTCGGACCTCTCCAACCCGGTATTCCTGTCGACCTTGAACGAAGGACCATCTGAGAACCGATCCGATCTCAAGTTCGAGGAATATGGCGGAAAGGTTTTGCTGCATGCCGCAATCGATGACTATTATGATGGCGGATATGCGGAAGTTCATGATGTCACGAATCCTGATGACCCCACTCGCCTGATTAGCTTGCGGCAAATTGCCATGGATGAGATTGGACCGTTGATCCGGCATGATGGCTTAATTGCGGTGCCAGGAACCAAACAATTGACATTCTACTCCTGGCCCAACCTGGACGGTCCTG
>JAOZJV010000112.1 GCA_029935695.1 Candidatus Krumholzibacteriia bacterium
GCAAACTGAGTAGGCGTCATCTCCATATGAATGCGCACAGGGACCACCGCCACCGGCCGAACAACTGACTGCGCAGGCACCGGAAGCAACAAAGCCTGCCCCATCGCATCATCACTTGCTTTCTGTTTTGCCCTCTTTACTTCCTGCTCCAAAACCCGCCGCGAATTATTCAAAGCCACATCCAACCATTGATCCTGATTTTTTGCATCGGCCACCGAGGCCAGAACCCGGGCCGCGGTGTATCCCAATTCCCCTGACTCCACTTTCTGCTTCACCTTGGGCAGTTTTTTGAAAGAGCGGCAAAGCTGCAGATAATCACCGGTGCGGCTGCTGGAAAAACCCAGCTCCAGCTTGGCGTATTGATTGATGGATGAGTACCCCAATTCCCGATAGAGTTTGCGCTCGTTGATGTCTTCAAACCACAGCACGGAACACTGCTTCGCTTGGTCCATGGTTTTGAGCGATGATTTGATGGCCTTGTTGGCCGTTTTTGCGGGCTGGTTGCTGAGGAATTTTATCATGATTTTCACCCTTCAGATTGCGTGAATGAGAGGTGAAAACAATATAGCGAAACTTTGGCGAAATGACAAGGTATATTATTTAAAAATAATCAGTTACAAAATACAAAAAAGTGAAAAACAGTCAACTATAGGTGACATTTTCCCAGAAAAACCACAATTCTGCACCTCAATATTCATATTCATGCTACTATCAACAAACTGTGTATTCTGATTGATCTGAATTGGGGGGAACCATGATACGCCATTTCTTTCTATTGATACTCATGACCGCTCTCTCGGGCCCCACTGCGGCGGCCGATTTTGGCAATACTACCAATGACACCAAACCCACCTCTCACATCGGCCAGAACCCGGGCACCCCAGACGGACGAGAAGGCGGCGAAGACATGGATACCGCCGTCATCATCAATGCCCTGCCTTTCTCCGACACCGGCAATACTTCCGACAACATTCCCAACTACCCAGTGACATGCCCCTGGGAATCCTTCGGCCCCGACGTGGTTTACGGCTACACACCAGCCACCGATGAAGTCATCAGCGTCGATTTGTGCGGCTCCGGTTACGATACCGTCCTGAGCATTCGGGATGGCGCCTTGAACCTCATCGCCTGCAACGACGACTTCTATTTCAATGACCCATGCGGCAACTACGTCTCGCGCATTGAAGAAGCCTATCTGATCGCCGGCACCGAATACTTCATTATTGTCGGCGGCTATGGTAGCGATGCGGGTGATTACATCCTGACCGTTGAACTGGCAATCATCGACCCACCCTGCACCCTCACCTGCGAAGGCCTCCCCGAAGAAGAACCACCCTTGGGCCCAGACTACGAAGACGCCTACAACGGCGGCTGCAACAGCCCCGAATTCGGCAATCCCATCCAGGACCACACCTTTTCCGCCGACATCAACGGCACTCTGATTTACTGCGGCATATCCGGCTGGTATCCCGGTTCGCGCGACACCGACTGGATGCATTTCGCCGTTGGCGCCTACGGCATCATTGAATGGACCCTGGATGCCGAACAACAGGTAGACGGCTACCTGCTGGGTGGCGACTGCGCCAGCGGCATCACCGTTGACCAGGAAATCACAGCCGGGCCATGCCAACCGGCAACCATGACCATCCAGGGAAACCCTGGCACCGTCGTTTTGTTGTGGGTTGGTCCCACCGAATATTCCGCTCCGCCCGGCTTCAGCGGTTACGAATTCAACTATGTTTGCGATTTTACCGGACTTGCCCCCGGTGTTGTTCCTACGACAGAATTCAGCTTCGATGCAATAAAAACCATGTACAGATGACCCCACAGGAGGACAAGAAATGCGCTGCATAATCTCAATCTTTTTAGTCATCACCCTCGCCGGACCCGCCGCCGCATACGACCTGGAAAACTTCCAGGAAAATACCAAAACCACCACTCACATTGGCCAGAACCCGGGCACCCCCGACGGACGCGAAGGCGGCGAAGACATGGAAACCGCCATCTTCATCAATGCCCTTCCCTTCAGCGACACCGGCAACACCTCCGACAACATCAATGATTACGATGCCGTATGCCCCTACAGCGGTTCCCTCTCCCCCGATGTCGTCTACAGCTTTGCCCCCACCACCGACATGGCCATCTCTGTGGATCTGTGCGGCTCCCTCTATGACACCAAAACCTACGTGATGGATGGCAACCTCAACATTATCGCCTGCAACGACGACTTCTATAACGATGAAAACTGCGGCCAATACACCTCCTACATCGAAGGAGTTTACCTGACCTCCGACACCAAATATTACATTGTCATTGACGGTTATGGCGGAGATCACGGCGACTACATTCTAAATATCCATTCATATGAACCACCATTGCCCTGCGTCATCACCTGCGACGGCCTGTCCGAAAATGAACCTGCCCTCGGCCCCGACTACGAAGACGCCTACAACAGCGGCTGCGGTGGCTCCGCCTTCGGCATGCCCTTCCAGGAACTGGATGGCGGTAGCCACGGCGAGCTTGTTTTCTGTGGCATTTCCGGCTGGTATGACTTCCAGGGTTCCGAATCCCGCGACACCGACTGGTTCACATGCATCATTGGCGAAACCGGCTCCATTGAATGGACCCTCGACGCGGAACAGGAAACCTACGGCTTCCTTTTGGGACCCAACAATTGCAACGACGTCGTAGTGATCGAATCCATGGCCTGCGGTCCCTGCGATCCCTACACACTCACAATTCAGGGCGAACCAGGCGAGGTTATCTGGTTGTGGGTCGGGCCCACCGAATACAGTCCGCCATCAGGATTTGTGGGTTATGAATATAATTACATCAGCACTTTTTCCGGGCTCATGGTAACAGTTGTTGCCACCGACAGAGTCAGCTTTGATGCGATCAAATCATTATACCGTTGACCAAACCGAAAGGCCCTGAAATGCGCCACCTGGTATCAATATTCCTGATCATAGCTCTGGCAGGATCCGCCACAGCTCAAGACCTGGGTGGCGCACCCAAAAACACAAAATCCAACAGCCACGTGGGCCAAAACCCCGGCACCCCCGACGGCCGCCAGGGTGGTGAAGACCTGGGAACCGCAGTGGCCATCGACGCCCTCCCTTTCTTCGACACCGGCAACACCTCCGACAACTACGACGACCTGGATCCCATGTGCCCTTATGGTTCCAACAGCCCCGATGTATTTTATCGTTATATCCCTGTGGCCGACGAATGCGTCAGTGTTGATTTGTGCGGCTCATCCTACGACACAAAAACATATATTATGGATGGAGCCACGAACGTCATCGCCTGCAACGACGACTATTACATGGACGAGGAGTGCGGCATCTACGTTTCATACATCGAAGAAGCTTATCTGGAAGCCGGCATGGAATATTTCATTGGCGTCGACGGTTACGGTGGAGATTCGGGCGATTACATCCTGGAAATTTCTGTTTATATTCCCCCGCCCCCCTGCTTCCTCACCTGCGACGGCCTTCCCGAAGGTGAGCCGGCTCTGGGTCCCAACTACAGCGATGCCTTCAACGGCGGCTGCAACAGTCCTGAATACGACAATCCTTTTGCTGATCTGACCCAGGCTGCCGATGCTGATGGCGAGCTTATTTTCTGCGGTATCGCCGGCTGGTTCGATGGTATCCGCGACACCGACTGGATGTATTTCATGATTGGCGAGGCCGGAATAATCGAGTGGACCCTGGATGCTGAATATCCCGTCTACGGTTTCCTGCTCAGCGGCACCTGCGACGACGGCATCAATGTTGAAGACCAGATCACCGCCGGCTCCTGTCTGCCCGCCACCATGACCATCGAAGGAACCCCCGGCGACATTGTGATGCTGTGGGTCGGGCCCACCGAATACAGTCCGCCATCAGGATTCGTAGGTTATGAATTCAACTATGTGGGAAATTTCAACGGCCTGGCAGCGGGTGTTGTTTCCACTTCCAACTTCAGCTTTGATGCCGTGAAGAGCATGTACCGGTAGTCTCACAAAAAGAGGCGGAGCCCAATGCCCCGCCTCATCATTCAACCCTATCTTATTTAAACACCGAACCTACTCAGCTTGTTCCGGCAAAACGATATTCAGCAGAATAGCCACAACAGCCGACAGGCCGATGCCCTGCATGGCAAATTCCCCAAAATTGAAGACCATGCCACCAATTCCAAAAACCAGAGTGATAGCCATGATGGTCATATTGCGGGGAATCATCAGATCGATTTTAGCCTTGATCAGACTGCTCATACCGATGGAAGCAATAGCTCCAAAGAGCAGCACCATGATGCCGCCCATCACCGGTGCAGGAATTGTCTGCAACAGCGCGCCCAGCTTGCCCACAAAGCCCAGCACAATTGCTGTGCCCGCTGCCCAGGTCATGATGGCGGGATCGAACGCCCGGGTCAAAGCCACGGCGCCGGTCACTTCACTGTAAGTGGTATTTGGAGGTCCACCCAGCATGGCGGCAAAAGTGGTGGCAATACCATCGCCCAGCATGGTCTTGTGCAGACCAGGCTCTTTCACATAGTTCTTCCCGGTGACGCCACTGATGGCTACCACATCGCCGATATGCTCCACCGCTGGAGCAATGGCCACCGGCAGCATGAAGAGAATCGCCTGAAAATTCCACTCAGGGAAAACAAAGGCCGGCATACCGATCCAGGCGGCAGCAGTCACTGGCTCAAAATTAACCATGCCCATCACCAGAGCAGTGATGTACCCGGCAGCGATGCCACAGAAAATGGGAATCAGTTTGAATAAGCCACGTCCAAAGACCGACGCAATAACCGTCACGGTCAAAGCCAGCATGGACACGGGCAATGCCTGGGCCAAGGGGAAAAGTTCGAAAGCGCCATCACCGGATTTTCCCAAGGCCATGTTCACGGCAACGGGCGCCAGATTCAACCCAATGACGATAATCACAGGCCCGGTCACCAGCGGGGGCAGGTAACGGTTGATGAAATCGGGTCCCCGCAGGGCAATGACTCCTGACAGCACAGCATAAAGCAGTCCCGCAGCCGCCAACCCGCACAAAGTACCGGGCAGCCCGAAGGTCTGGGTTCCATAAATAATGGGAGCGATAAAAGCAAAGCTGGAAGCCAGAAAAACAGGCACCTGCCGGCGAGTGATCAGCTGGAAAATCAACGTACCCACACCTGCGGTGAACAGAGCAACGTTGGGATTCAGGCCAGTCAGCAGAGGGACCAGAACCAGGGCACCGAAGGCCACAAAGAGCATTTGGGCCCCAATTAAGGGCCTTCGCCATCCTGTGAATTCTAATTTTTCTTCTGTCATCTGGAGTATCCTGTCTGCTGGGGTAAGGACGTACGGCGGGCCTCTTTAAGGCCAACTCAACCGGTGGATGGGCGGACCATACCACAGACTTTGAGTTGAGAAAACCAATCTCCGGTTTCCTTCTTTTTCCACGGAAAAACCCGGGTTGGAGAAAAACTTTAAATAGTATGAAGGTTTCGACCCCTTTTTTTCGCACTACCTACTGAGGGAACGATTGTCCATGAAGATGGACCTGGGGGGGAGGGGGATTCCCCCCCTATGCAAATGTGGCCCAGCAGTCCCACTCACCCGTATCCATCACTTTCGGGAGTATCCGTTGGGGGATTGAGCTGGGCCACTGCAATAACCTCCCGCCAAAACAACCTTTATTTTTGTCCGATTTTGACCAAAACTACCTTGTGTTTTGGATATCTGTTATGCTAAAATCATCCCAATTACCTGAATATTTTCAGATGCAAGGATGAGAAAATGTTCCAGAGAGAAGCAATCAGTCATCTAACAGAATGGTATAACAGCAACATAACCAGGAAGCCGCTGCTGCTAAGAGGAGCACGCCAAGTGGGAAAAACCACCCTGGTGCGCATGTTAGCCAAACGCCTTAATTTGCAATTAGTAGAAATCAACCTCGAGAAGCCCTGGTCTTTCACAAAAACCTTCATTTCACTCAACCCTCGCCAGGTCATTGAGGCCATGGAATTTGAGCTGAATATCGACATTGACCCTCAGAATTCTCTGGTCTTTTTCGATGAGGTCCAGGCATGTCCCACCGTTCTTCCTTTGCTGCGATATTTTTATGAAGAAACTCCGGAATACGGCATCATCGCCACAGGGCCTCTACTTGAGTTTGCATTGGCAGAACCTGAATTTTCCATTCCTGTCGGCAGGCTTGAACTGTATCACTTGGGTCCACTTTCCTTTCAAGAATTCCTACACGTAAATGGGGAAACCAAAGCTCTTAAAGCCATCGAAAAATATCAAATTGGAGATGAGATAACCGATACTGTCCATGAAAAGCTCAACGCCCTGGTCAGAGTATTTTGCATAGTTGGTGGAATGCCTGAACCTGTTTCCATTTTCAAAAAATCGAAAAACTTTCGGGAAGTGGAAAAAACAAAGTCCCAAATTATTGAAACCTTCCGTCTTGATTTTCATAAATATCCTGAAAAATCTTCTCCTCAATTGCTGCGGTTGGTGTATGACACGTTGCCAAATTTCCTGGGCAGAAAACTGGTATACTCAAAAATAAGTTCTGACTATAAATCCAAAGAACTATCAGCAGCAGTTCAACAGCTTTGCCTGGCGGGAATTATTTCAAAAACTTACCACAGCCAGGCCAACGGGGTGCCGCTTTCGGCCGAGAAAAAAGAAACCTTTTTTAAATTACTATTGCTGGATGCAGGGCTTTTGCTGTCTCAATTGCGGCTGTTGCCATCTGAGTTCAACCAGGTGCAAGAACTGGATTTGGTCAACAAAGGGGCTTTGGCTGAACAGTTCATTGGGCAGCATTTGAAATATTTACAACCAGCTTACCGTTCGCCCGAATTGTACTATTGGTGTCGAGAGAACCCGTCCGCATCTGCAGAAGTTGATTACCTTATTGAATCGATTCACGGAATCGTACCCGTAGAGGTCAAGGCAGGAAAAACAGGGAAACTGAAATCACTTCAAATCATGGTGAAAGAGAAGTCTCTCCCTTTGGCAGTTCGTTTTTGCACTGCTAAACCCCAAATAAACAAAGAGGTCCGGGGAACGGCTTTGGGACCAGTTGAATTCACCCTGGTCTCTTTGCCTCATTATCTTGTTCAACAAATATCAAGGTTGGTCGTAACAAAAATTTCTTAAAATAATCTTGAAGGTCGATACCCTTTTTCCCGCACTACTTAATGAGGGAGATTGACCAGATACACCGCACCTCTCCCCAAAGCTGAAAAAACCATCGTCCAGACTCCGGGAGGGAAACCATGCGAATGCTCATGCGCCCACTTTTTACCATCTTCATCCTGATTCTGATTTTCACTCAGGCACACGCCGAAATCCACTCACCCCTGGCTCCATTCCCCTTTGAAGCACCTTTCACCAAGCAATTCCAAAAACAACAATTTCAACTGCAGGAAGCTCTTTCCAAGGCCAACATGCTGGCAACGATGCAGATGGAAAATCCATCCCGCACGGCCAACATGGATCTCTACGATGTTACTTATTACAGTCTTGAGCTGGAGCCGGTCTATGATGAATACACCCTCTATGGTGATATTACCGTCAAGGCTCGGGTGCTGGATGCCCCCATTGAGACCCTGGAATTACATCTGCAGGCCAACATGGAGGCCTGGAATGCCCACTCGGGGGGCCATCCAACCCTCGTCACTCATCTTGAAAATATTATCACCATTTACCTGGACCGAACCTACGAGCCGGGGGAAATGGTGACCATCAGTTTGAGTTACGAAGGCAATCCTGATTTTTCATATTTCCGTTGGGATTTTTATGCTTTTGAGGATTGGATCTGGACCATGAGCGAACCCTATGGTGCCAGTTACTGGTGGCCCTGCAAAAACATGAACTCCGATAAACCCGATTCCCTGGATATGAAAATTACGGTGCCTGAACATCTCATTGCTGCCAGCAATGGCACCCTGGTCTCTGAAACGGTCCCCTCTCCCGGCAAAAAAACATATCACTGGCAGGAACGGCACGCCATTGCGCCCTACCTGGTGTCCCTGGCCATCTACCCCTACACAGTGCTGAATTACACCTACACAGCTCTGGACGGCACCACCACCATGCCTGTGGATTTCTACATTGTTCCTCAATTTCTGGAGCAAGCCCTGGCGTTGTATCCATCAACCGTGGACATGATCGAGGCCTTCGCCCAGGGGTTCGGCGAATATCCTTTCCTGGATGAAAAATACGGCCATGCCCATTACCGGGGATCCAGCGGCATGGAGCACCAGACGTTGTCCAGTTTCAATATTAATTATTACATGGAGTGGCTCCAAAGCCATGAATTGTCTCACCAGTGGTTTGGCAATTACGTCACCTGCGACGACTTTCATCACATCTGGTTGAACGAGGGATTTGCCACCTGGTGTGAAGCTTACTGGCGTGAGATCAACGAAGGAATGGATGCCTATCATTCAGAAATGGGATTTGCTGCATATCACGGACCAGGCACCATTTTTGTGGAAGATGCCACCGACTTTCAAGCCATTTTCGATTATTCGCTAAGCTACAAAAAAGCCAGCTGGGTGGTGCACATCCTGCGGGGGCAGCTGGGCGATGAAACCTTCTTTGCCGGAGTACGGGCCTACCTTGATACTTATGCTCACAGCTCGGCAACCACCGAACAGTTCCGCGATGTCATGGCAGAAGTCAGCGGCCGCAATCTGGACGACTTTTTCCAGCGCTGGATTTATGGTGAAGGCACACCGGACTACCTGATCAGCTGGAGCAGTTCTGCTGTTGGAGACGATACCCAGGTGTCGCTGCGCGTGGAGCAGACCCAGTCCGAACCAGAGTTTCATCTGCAGTTACCCATTTTGATCCAGACAACAGAGGGCGAGCAACTTTTCACTGTGGAAAATGATCAGCGAATCCAGAACTTTGATTTCCTGGTCCCGGGGCAATTGGAAGATCTGCAACTGGACCCTGATCACTGGATTCTTTGTTTCATC
>JAOZJV010000113.1 GCA_029935695.1 Candidatus Krumholzibacteriia bacterium
CGGTGGGCTGGCTGTGGGTGTCCTTGAGGAGTTCGTGTACAAAGACGATATCGTCCACTTCCTCCCCGGCCACACTATGGTAATTTTCAGTGACGGGGTGACGGATATCGTCAACGAGGCCGACGAACCCTACGGCGAAGAACGACTGCAGGAATTGCTGAGCCAAATCAAGGATTTAAAGGCAGCAGACATTGTCGCCACCGTTCGCAAAAGTCTGGCAGACTTTGCGGGTGATATGCCGCCCTTTGACGATGTGACGTTGATGGTTGTAAAAAGGGACGCATAAACGAGGGTTCGTTGTGGCGTCCCGATTATTAATTCCTGGCAACTTCCTGACGAACCGGACGACCCGACTTCACCTTTTCAACAGCCACACCCAGTGACTGGAAATGCCGGCTGGCATCAAAACCACCCACCAGCAAAGTGCTGAGGTCCAGCTGTGAATTCAGGCCGATAGCCTCGGGAATATCCCATTTCCGCTTGAATATCTCCCACTGAATTTCCAACTGCATCATACGGTCCGCTTCAGCCACCACGGCGGTTCCTGTGGGTTGGCAATGCACATAACAACCCCGGGCAATCCAGCATTCATAACCGGCCATATGGGCCCGCATGCTGTAATCGTTGAACTCATAAAAACCACCATCGAAGCGAATATCCAGACCACCGATTCGGGCCAGTAACTCACGCTTGATCAGCAGGCAGAAACCACCCAGGCGCATGGCCCGGGAATGATCGCTGGAATGTTGCATCATCTGCCGGGTGGAAAAAGTATCCAAACCTTCAAGGGTATCAATGTCGTAATCCACCGCCGGCACCTGCTGCATTCCGTTCATGCGGTTGGTAACCGGACCAACCAGGCCTGCGCGCGGGTTCATATCAGCAGTGGCAATAAGGGTTTCCAACCAGCCGGAAGTCACCACAACCCGGCGGTCCAGCAACACAACATGCCGCCCCTCGCTGAGATTCAAGGCCTGGTTCATGGTCGTGGCCTCGCTTGTCTCATCCCCACCGGTCAGCAATTGAACCTGGCTGTGCTGCCGGGCCACATTGCTGAGGTATTCGTTCATTTCCAGGTCACAGCCCGAATCCATCACCAGAAGTTCGTGGCATGGGTCTGTGTTGTTCAGCAGAGCTGTCAGGCAGCGCCGGGTCATGTCCAAATCATCATCGCTTTTGATGATAACCGAGGCCGCCGGCTTGGTGGCTCCGCCTTCAGGAGCAATCATGCCCCGCGCCGGTGCCGACTGGAAATTGATAACCGGCTCCACATAGGGCCGAATGGATTCGTGTTCTGTGGGTGTCCCACCACCGGTAGCGGACACTCGGAAATCGGGATGCACCCGGTCCAGCCAGGTGCGGTTGATGATACCCATGTCCCGCTCGAAATTCGAAAAATCATCGCCGCCGTCACGCAACCTGGTCATGATCGACTCGGGACGATACACACACGACCATCCTCGATGGCCCAGACGCAGACAAATGTCCATGCCCGAAGGATCGCCCGCAAAATCGGGACGGCATTGTTGATGCTCGCGACCCACCCGGGCAGAAAATCCACCCACGGCAAAGAAGGATGTGGCGCGCACCATGATCGCCTCGCCAGCCACGGCCTGCACCTTCATGGGACGGTGGGCTGCTTCGAAATTTCCGGGGCGTCCGGCATGGATGGTGCGGCTTGTCAAACGGGGTCGGGAAGTTTCGGTGGCGGGCCATTGCAGAAGGGCCAATCCGGCATGATCCAGATTACCGTCCGGAAGCAGAACCCGGCCTGCCACAGCGGCCAAACTTGGGTCTTTTTCCAGGGATCGCAACAGGGATTCACTCCAGTGGGGAGCCACCAGAACGCCAGGGTCCAGGAACATCAAATGACGGCCAAAAGCTGCGTGTCCCCCTTGGTTGCGGGCGGCTGTGCGGCACTTATTATCCGCCGCAAAAATGGCCCGGATGGTTCCTTTTTCAGCCTGACCCGTCAGAAACTGGTCAGTGCCATCGGTGGAGCCGCAATCGACCACAATTATCTCAAAGGGCACTTCCGGCTGCTGGTCCAGAAGGGATAAAATCGAGAACTTTAAGGCTCCCAATTGGTTACGAGATGTTAAAATTATCGAAAGAATAGTGTCCGGAGAACACATAAGACCCTCCCTGGGTTCCTGATTGGCCAAATTCTGGTCATTTCAGGGAGGTAAATGCATAAAGTGTTCCGAAGTGCAGACAATCGGCCGCGGGTCAGTCTTTCGTTTTCAGCGCCTCAAACAGGCCCTGCAAGTCGCCGTATTTTTCCGTGTAATCCATCATGCTGAATTCGATGACCTGGTGGGCTTCATCCCGGCCATAAACATGAGTGATTTCGGTGTTCCTCTTGCCCTTGGCACCAGGAGCATCCTTGTAGGTCAGGAAGTAGTGCTTCAACCGGTCAATCAACGCAGGCGGGCACTCGTAAATGTCCTTCATGTGACCATAAATGGCGTCGCCCCGCATAACAGCGATGATTTTGTCGTCGGCTTCGTTGCCATCGATCATGCGCAGGCCACCAATGGGTGTCACGGGCAATAAAATGTCACCATGGGTGATGGATTTTTCGGCCAAAACGCAAATATCAAGAGGATCGGCGTCGCCAACAATGCCTTCACGACTGGCCTGGGCCATGCAGAAATCAGCAGTGCGATGGCCGCAGTAGGTTTGGGGAACCAATCCATAGAGGGTTGGATAGACATTGGAAAATTTTTGAGGACGGTCCACCTTCATGTGCCCGGTGGGTTTGTCGAGCTCGTATTTCACGGTATCCGAAGGGACAATTTCGATGTAGGCGGTCACGACCTCGGGAGTATCCTCACCAATGGAAACACCATGCCAGGGATGAGCACGGAAAAGTCGGTGCAGTAAAGTCAGATCGATATCCATGAAATCGTCCTCCGCAGGTATTTGATGGGTCTTTGTATTTCGATAGGATAATGCAGCTCTTCCGCGGACAATTCAAGGTCGATCATTGGCAGCTATCCGGGCCCGTGCATTCTCCACTTTTGATGGTCGAGAGAGTAAAGGGTTTTCCCTTTTTTATAGTGCTCGGTAACCACGGGGATGGCATCGCCCACCTGGGGCACCGGCGGTGGCAGCATCAGGCGCACTTTAACACTGTCGGGCATGACCACAATCACCCGGGATTGCGGCTCTCCATCTCCAAGTGGATGCAGCCCTTCGGCTTCCACCTGCAGAACCAACCCGGAAATGTTCTCCCGCCCCACCATGGGATCGCAGCGCAGAAGCTGCATGACGACAATGGCGATCAACAGCGCCAGTGCCGCACCAACGGCGCGGGCGTTGCGATGCATCACGGCCCATGAATTCCAGATGTTCATGCAATGAACTCTAGCGCGGCACCGGGTGAAAGTCACGCGTTCAATATTCTCCCTGTCTCAGTTTGAAATATGATATGCTTGATCATCCATGCATAGCCTAATGGAGGGTCGCCATGTTCCGTAATTATCTCGTGATACTCATTCTGCTGCTGATTTCCACAAATGCTCTGGCAGAAATCACCATGGACCCCTGGGAATTTCTGGGCGCTCAGGACAGCCAACTCAACGGCATCTGCAGCTCAGGCCATTACCTCTTTGCCACCACCCACGAAGGCCTGCACTTCTATAATTTCCAAACCGAACAATGGACCGACCGCACCTGGCCCGGCTGGATAGGCAAAGGCAAATACGCCGCCGTTGCGGGTCAGATGCATGAGCAACGCCTGGTCACCGGTGGGGTCAATGCCTGGTTCAAAGGCACCTTGTTTTTCAGTGATGATATGGGAGAGACCGAATCTCTGGTTCGAGAATCCGAAGGGGGCCGAGTCACCGACCTGGGAGCCTCAATCTTTGTCGAACCGACCCTCTACGCCTGCACCTGGTCCGACGTTGTCGATGGCGAATTTCTGCGTTCCGATGATGATGGCGAGACCTGGTCCCTGATCCTGGGCCACGGCCATCACATGATGACCGACTTGGAAGTGCTGGGTCATCAGGAGGTTTTCCTGGCCGGAGACAACTATGTGGCCCACACCACCGACGGCGGACTGAACTGGCAAAACCTGCAGGGAAACCTGCCCGTCGGTGAAGGTATTTATTGTATGCTGGCTCAGCCTGCCATGACCAGTTTGCCCTCGCCCGGAAAAGACAAAACCGATGCCGCTGATTTGATGGCTTCCAACGACACGGGTCTTTTCCTCTATGATTTCGACACTGGTTTATGGGAAATGATTTTGCCCGACTCATGCCGATCCATTGCCCAGCGATTCTGTTATGAAGGCCTGTTCATTTGCTGGACCGAAACCTACGCCGTCACCTGGGACGGGCGTATCATGGCCACCATGAATGGGGACTGGGAAAACTGGCAGGACATCACTGGAGATTTAATTCCCGGCACTCCCATCGATGTGGAGACTAACGGCTGGGGTGTTTTTGTGGCCATGCAGGGAGGCGGAGTATTCCACAGCCAGGGTATGCAGCCTCTCAGTGATGTGCCCGGCCTGGCCTCTAATCTTGAAATCAAGGCCTTCCCCAACCCATTTAACCCCGCGACGACTATTAAGTTTGAAACTCCAGTGGCCGGCCGAGCACTGCTGCAGGTGTTTGATGTGCGGGGTGCCTTGGTGGAAACTCTTTTTGAGGGCGAGGTGGAAGCAGGCACTCATTCCCACCAGTGGCGTCCTCAAGGATTGGGCAGTGGAGTCTACCGTACAGTGCTGCAGATTGAAGGACAGGCAGTCCATGGCTCGGTGGTTTTGTTGAAATAATTTTCCGGCAGGAGCCTATAAATTCTTCTTCGGTGCAGGTGGAACATCACCCATCAGGGGAAGAAGATAAGGTTTGTGCTCTCGGATTTCCTCCATGCTCAAGCCACTGATTTCATAGGGAAAAACCAACCAGTCCTCAGTTTGGTGCTGGGAAAAATCCGGCTTCAGATTTGTGGCGTGGGCAGAAGTCCGTTCCCACAAAGTTGCCACTCGAACATCCTTGGGCATGTTGCGCTTCAGGTGGTGTTTCAATCGTTTGATAACGGCATCAATGTTCTTGCCGGTGCTGAAAACATCGTCCACCAGCAGCAGAGAGTCGTCGGCGTTGAGGGTTTCAAGAAGATACTGAGTACCGTGAACCCTGATATCACTCTCGGCAGAGTTAACCATCTCGTGATAGTAGGGCTGGCCGCGATAAGATGTGCGCAGTGAAATATGGTTTGTTTCCACGCCGAGGGTTTGCAGACACTCCTGAACATAAATGCCCACGGAACTGCCCCCGCGCCACAGCCCAACGATAAAGGTGGGCCGGAAGCCACTCTCATAAATCTGAACCCCTAAGCGGAATGAATCCAGAATCAGCGTTTCTTCATCCAGGAAAATCTTTTTCATAACCTTATTTCCGGTGGCAGGATAAATGTTTTCAGGGTCAGTCGGATTTTAGGATACACTTTTTCACCAATTTCTTGTATAAAAAAGATCCATATTGAAACTGCTGCAAAGGAGAACCATGGCCAAGATGTACCTGACTGCCCAAGGGCTGCTGGAAGATTCCTTCAAGCTGGCCCATCAGGTTTATTCCTGCGGGTTCAAACCCACCTTCATCATCGCCATCTGGCGGGGCGGCGCCCCCATCGGCATTGCGGTCCAGGAGTTTCTGTCCTTTCACGGGATCCATGCCGACCATATTGCCATCCGCACCTCTTCATACAGCGGCATCGACAACCAGTCTCGGGAGATCAAGACATTTGGCCTGAATTATCTGGTCAAAAATATGACCCACACCGATCGTCTGCTCATTGTGGATGATGTTTTTGACACGGGTCGATCTATTGAAGCCATTGTCGATGAACTGCGCCGCCGCTTGCGGCTGAACACTCCTGAAGATATCAGAGTGGCCGTGCCCTACTACAAACCCAGCCGCAACCAGACTTCAAGAGAGCCTGATTTTGTGGTTCATGAAACCACCGAGTGGATTAAATTTCCTCATTCTCTGGAAGGGTTGGAGGTTGATGAAATCCGTGAGGAGCGGCCTGAGATTTATGAAATTCTTAAGGGGAGTTTGACCAAGGGGTAGGTTGAGCCGAGGCGACTTTTTGCATCAACGTTGTGCAGGTAATAACTGAGTCTCACCACAGATCAAAAACAATGCTTGCCGGCAGGCATCATCGCACTCGGTTGTTCTTCTGTTGCTACTTATTTATGAATCATTTTACGCCATTGCCAAAACAACCACATTCAAACGTGACCAAATCCCCAATATCCAGATTAACTTTATTCAATGATTTCCAATAAGATTACTTCTCCTTTTTGGTCAGAAATATCGTCTGCCTCAAAATCTCCCTCAAACCCACGGAGTAGAACAAGGCGCCCATCCTCCAGGATTTGTAAGTCATCGGTACTGTCATGCCCCTGCACCTCAATCTTAATTCTCCGTAAATACTCACCCGATGAACTGAATTCATCAAAGCAAGCAATAGCCCCGTCCCGGGATTCAACCCCAAATGGCTCAACCCACAAGTTTCCATTTGGGCGCCAACGGACACGAGCAATGGCTGGCTCAAAGTCCAGAGCAATACAGTCGTCTGTTCCGCCTAAATTTTTCCACACAGCTGTTTTTTGTGCCTTGGTCCGTTTGATTTGATCCCATTCTCGCTTCAAGACAAAACCTGTCCCGTCACTATTTCGAATAACCACCAGCCAATGGTCTCTTTCTGGCGCAAACGCAACACGCCCAGTATTCGAGATATCACACCGACCGTATGCAAACGGCTCAAAAACATCACCTTCAAAAATTCTAGTCTTCGATAAACTTTCAACAATCTCACGTTTCACAATCATTGTTCGAGCCCCATTTTTGGGGTCAATAATTGTCAGCTCTTGTACCTGCTTGAGGGCCCCCTCCGAAAAAGAACCCCCACTGCCCGCAACTAGAATATTGTCTTGGGCACATCGAAGTTCACGAATTGAAACGACAAGTAAACTCGGGTCCCCTACACCAAATAACTGTCCCGCTGGATCACCATTTTGATTCAGCAATACGATTTTACTAGATCCGCCAAAGAGAACTGTTGGAGCAGAAACACCACCACAAACACCAATGCGCCCATCACTTAATTCAAATAGTCGGTGGGCCCCAGGAAGGTCACCTGGCCCTTCGCCTGGTTGCCCGAAAGCTCTTTCAACCTGACCATCTAGTGCCATTATCATTACCTGAGTAAGTTGCCCATCAAGTAATAGAATTCGCCCATTTGCCCCAGGAGCTGCTGCTGAGATTTGCCCAATCAAGGTCCCAGAATCAAGACTACAGTCTAATCTCCATTGAACTTCTGTGCTCAACAGTACATTTTCACTCAATTTTTTTGGGATTGCCTTTGTTGGCCAGTCAGACCAGAAGTCATCAATTTGAAGCTGGGCGGATGCGCTGGTTACCAAAAAAATAAAGCTAAGCAGAGCAATTCGAAACATGTTTCCCCCACTATGGATTCAGCTATTAAAACCTTTTTCTACTAACGTTTGTTAGGTACTGACTCCAGACCGTTCGCTGGGTACTCCTAAGAGAACCCGCGTAGCAGACAGAAAAGAAACAGAATGCAGAATCGCAGTCAAAACTCCAGTGCTTGTCACCAGAATGTAGGTCTGAGCACTTGGCCATTTCCAAATTGCGATTACCCCACCACCGTGAATTACCAGCGCAAGAACAACGACTCCCAGAATCCAGCGACTCTGCCAAATGTGCGCCATCAAAAACCCCACCCCAGCCAGAACAGCCGGAACGTGAGCCCGTTTCAGAAACACGATCGGGAGTGAATATATCGTTAACAGCGACATTGCGACGTGTATTGAACCTGAAATTGCCCAAAACGTGCTGCCTGCCATGTTCGACTGACGCGCCAAAACCTTAAAGAGGAGCTCAGGCGTTCCAATGGCCAGCATTGCCACCAAATAGCAAAGCCCATACTTCTGTAGAATTGCCCAACTGTCGGAAGACTGGCCTGGCAGAACGGACGCAACTATGCGCCCGTACAAGACTATCACAACCGCAACGGTGAACATGACTATTGGCAAAATAAACATCGGAACAGCCAATTGCCTCCAAATGCCATAGGACGCGATTGACTCGCCAATGCCTTGCGCGACAATGAGCGGCCAAAATCGGACTACTACTTCAGTTGAAACTCGCACCAAACGATTCATTGTTCCCTCATGTGCCTCAACGTTTTATACGATTTTTCAATTCCGTGGCAATGGTTTCAAACGGGAAATTTCCTTTGCCCCTGGACCATTGATTGCGTGCCAGAGGTCCCAATCTTGTTGAAGACCGAGCCAAAAATCGGCTGACATACCCAAAACTCGCGCAAGACGAAGCGCAGTGTCTGGTGTAACCGAGCGCCGCCCTTTAATAATTTCATTCAGCCGGGGGTACGAAACATCCAACCGACGAGCAAGTTCGGTCTGAGTTATTTCAAGAGGCTTAACAAACTCTTCAAACAACATTTCGCCCGGATGTGTAGGCGGCCTATTGCGAGGCAGACGCCTCACTAAACCCTTATTAATGGTAGTCTGTGATTTCGACCTCGTAGGCATGGCCTTCCTCCCATTGAAAACAGATCCGGTACTGCTGGTTAATTCGGATACTGTATTGAGTTTCTCGGTTTCCTTTCAAGCGCTCTAATCGATTCCCAGGTGGAATCTTGAGGTCTTGAACATCTCCAACACGGTTAATTTGATCTAATTTTCTCTGGGCAACGGGCCAAATTGATTGGGGGCAGCATTTCCGGGCAACACGGGATGTAACCCCGTCAAAGATATCTTCCGTACACTTGTTTTTGAAAGACTGTATCATGGGTTATATTATAACGGCATCCATGATATCCGTCAATTCTTACTTTGTGGTGTTTGAAATCGCCGCTCTTTGCTGAAGCAGGGGTCTCTGGCTGGATGGGAGTCGAAAGAAGCC
>JAOZJV010000644.1 GCA_029935695.1 Candidatus Krumholzibacteriia bacterium
AAGCTGGTACACGGCGTGATGGTGTGCTATCTGCTGTTCATGGTGTTTCTGCTGGTCTTTATGGCTGCAGGCAGTGTGGTTCCGAATCAAGCCATGGCCATTGATGATGATGTGCCGCAATACACCATGGAAAATGGTGATTATTGTGATGATCTCATCATGGAGCAAAATGGTGATTCAAACGATGGTGCGTCCGGTGATCCGGATAACCTCGGTGGTGGTTACGGATTCATGGGTGATGCCTTCGGTGGCTCCCTTTCCGGCCTCATTGAAGGTGGCATTATAACCATGGAAGAGTATCTGTGCATTCTGATGGAGCAAATGATTTTTGCCCAATAATGCATGAGGGGCTTGAGTCCCCAGTTTGAAATTTGACAGTTGCCGATCACTTCACTCGCCAAGGGATGCGGTCGATGAAAGAACGTTTTGAAGGACATCACGAGCACGGCCCGGGTCGCCCCCCCGGCGTTGATGGAACCCATACCATCAACTGGGCTCGGCTGGAGGAAATTGGAGATCTCCACTTCCACGCCTCGAGTATTGCCAGTGCCCTGGATTATTATCAGCAGATTTATTCCCACGGGATCTTTTCCAGGATTCCCGTCCTTGAGGGTTTGCGGATTTTAAGGAAATCCATCGATTGTCAGCTCTTGCTGGGCAATCTGGATGAGGTTGAAACCATTCTGGACAGGGCCGAAGGTATGATGACTTCGGATCTGGAACTCACTGGGGATATTGATCTTGTAGTTTTGCGTGCCCGCTTCCAGGTGCGTCGTGCATCTCTTTTGTATGAATCCTCCCAATTGCATGATTGTCTGCGCATGTCCAAGAGGGCTTTTGCGGTGCTGGCTTTGACCGATGAACACGAAGACGTGGGCCGTCTGCAGGTTGGTATGGGTATTGCCCATCACCGTCTGGGTCGCCTGGAAAAAGCCGAAGAATTTTACAACGACAGTTTGGCCACATTCCGGCGTATTGGCTTTGATATTGGTGTTGCAAGTCTGCTTAATAACCTGGGCGTGCTCAAAAAAGACAAGTGCCTGTGGGATCCGGCCCTTTCCCAGTTTGAAAAAGCAACCACTTTGGTCAATCAGATTGGCGCCAGCCATCTGTTGCCTGGTCTCTTCCTCAACCAGGGCATCGTGCTGACCAAGAATAATCGTCTGGGCGAAGCCAAGCCTTTCCTGGTTAAAGGCCGCAACATGGCTCGCAGTCTGGGCGACCAATTGAATTTGTGCCGCCTGAACCTGGCTCTTGGCCGCTTGGAAACCCTGGCCGGCCGTTTGGCCCGTGCTGAAGAACTCATGCTCGAGGGCAAGAATCTGGCCGAACAGAATCGTTATCGTCGCGAGGCCACCATTGCCGATGAATATCTTGGCGATATCCTTCTGGCCCGCGGACAGTATGAAAAAGCTCTCTTCAATTATCAGTTGGGTCTTGAAAAAAGCCGCACTATTGCTTCAGGCAACGACCTTGAGGGTGAACTTCTGCGCCGTATGGGGGAAGCTCATTTTGCAGCCGGTCAGTATCAGGATGCCGTGGCTATGAGTCAGGCTTCCATCGCCATCTGTGAACAGTGCGATGAGATTTATGAACTGGGCTTCTGTCATGTGGTTCTGGGTAAATCCTATTCACGGTTGAACGACACCCAGCAGCTGACCCATCATTTCCGGGAAGCCATTTCCATTTTCAAAGATCAGGATCTTTTGCGCCAATGGTGCGAAGCAATTCTTGATTTTACCACCGAACGCCAGGCCAGTTCATCAGAAGCAGACCTGCTGCTTCTGCGCCGGTATTTGATGGATGCCCAGGAACGGGGCGCCAGCAGCGTGAGCGATGAAATGCTCTGCCACATTCTGGAAGCCCTTTCCACTATCCAAATTCAATTGGGCCATTTTGATGATGCCATGCTTTCGGTTTTTGAACTGGAGCGGCATGCTTCAGGCCTTGGCCACAAGCAGTTGGACCAAAAAGTTGTTTCCCTGCGGGACCGTATTGAAATGGGTTTGGTGGGCGGATTGGACCGGGCGGAAAACCATCTGCAGGCCATTTCCAGTATTCCCGGCTTGTTCGCCCGCAACGATTCTTCCGTGCCCCGCAATCTGGAATCGGTGTTGTCTGCCGGGATGGATCGTGTGGGGGCTGACAGTGGTTTCATCGCCATGGTGGATGATACCCAGACCCAAAGCACCCTGAACATTATCTCCCGGTCGGGATTGACTGAAAATCTGGCCGAGCAACTGACCCGCTGGTACGACCGGCAACTGGTGCAGGACGATCAGGCTGGTGCCAGTTTCTTCTCTCGGTTGGGCTCCAGCGACACCCTAATTCAGGAAGTTCCTGCCTTGGCCACCTTGGCCACAAGCTGCGTATTCATGCCCATTGCTCTGAATGAACGGCGTTTTGGCATGTTATTCCTTGGTGTTGAACCAAAGGCTGGCC